>USMP01000252.1 GCA_900555795.1 uncultured Eubacteriales bacterium | reverse complement strand
GGTGCCTCTGGTGGCGGCGGAGAAGCGGTACAGCGGGGAGGAGATGGTCCGCCGGGCGCTGCTCATCGGAAAAAAACGGGTGAACTTGTATTTTGGCAGTAGCATTTCGGGGGATACTTATGATACAATTATAAATTGGGAAAAATGTGTACTGCCCGGGGATGTGGCGCTGCCGGTGACGGTGGTGACGGAGACGCTGCGGGCGTTTGAGGCCGTGGAGCGGCGGCGGTCGGAGGAGGAGGCCCTCCGTCTGGGGGAGACAGTGCTGGAGGAGCGGCTGGCCGGGCTGCTGGAGGAGGGAACGGTCCTCAGCCGGGAGCTGACCGGCGAGATAGCGGGAGATACCCTGCTTGTGACGCTCTGCGCTGAGTGCGAGGAGCAGATCGGCAAGTTTGTTGCCATACCAAAGGAGTAAGAAGAACCATGGAACAGAGGATAGAGATTGACCGGCTGGAGCAGGCGGTGAACATTTTCGGCTCCTTCGATGAGAATATCCGCTTGATTGAGACGGAGTTTCAGGTGGTTGTCACCAACCGGGAGGGGGAACTGCGCATCAACGGCGAGCCGGAGGCGGTGCTGCTGGCGGCCAAGGCCGTCACAGCCCTGCTGACCCTCTCCAGCCGGGGGGAGAATATCGGGGAGCAGACCGTGCGCTACGTCATCGGTCTGGCCCGCAGCGGCCAGGAGGACAAGGTCAGCGAACTGACCCAGGGGGTGATCTGCATCACCGCCAAGGGCCGCCCGGTAAAGGCCAAGACTATTGGCCAGAAGCGATATGTGGAGTCGGTGCTGAAGCATACCGTCACCATTGGCGTGGGCCCCGCCGGAACCGGCAAGACCTATCTGGCGGTGGCCGCCGCCGTGGCGGCTTTTCGGGACAAGCAGGTCAACCGCATCATCCTCACCCGCCCCGCCGTGGAGGCCGGGGAGCGCCTGGGCTTCCTGCCCGGCGACCTCCAGAGCAAGGTGGACCCCTACCTGCGGCCTCTCTATGACGCCCTCTTCGACATGCTGGGGGCGGAGACTTATCAGAAATACCTGGAGCGGGGCAATATTGAGGTGGCCCCTCTGGCCTACATGCGGGGCCGCACCCTGGACGACAGCTTCATCATCCTGGACGAGGCCCAGAACACCTCCCGGGAGCAGATGAAAATGTTTTTAACCCGTATGGGCTTTAACTCCAAGGTTGTGATCACCGGCGATGTGACCCAGATTGACCTGCCGGCGGACAAGACCTCGGGACTGAAGGAGGCGGTGCGGGTGCTGAAGAATGTGGAGGGCGTGGGCATCTGTGAGCTCACCGACCAGGACGTGGTCCGCCATGTGATGGTCCAGCGGATTATCAAGGCCTACGACAACTACTATAAGGCGTCCGGGCGGACAAAGCGGAGCAAGGAGAAGTAAGCGGTGGCAAAGCGGCATTATATTCCGGTGACAGCGGATGTCCCGGGGGTCAGCGAGGGGCGGCGCGCCCTGATTCGCAGGGCCATCCGTACGGCCCTGGCGGCGGAGGGCGTGACGGCGCCCTGCGAGGTGGATGTGCTCTTGACGGACAACAGCGGTATCCACGCCATAAATCTGGATATGCGGGGGGTGGACGCGCCCACGGACGTGCTCAGCTTCCCTGAGTTTACGCTGACGCCGGGAGACCTGCCGGGGGAGGAGGACGCGGACCCGGGCACGGGCCTGATTCCCCTGGGGGACATGGTGATCTCCATGGAGCGGGTGGCGGCCCAGGCCAGGGAGTACGGCCACTCGGAGAGCCGGGAACTGGCGTATCTGGCGGTCCACTCCGTGCTGCACCTGCTGGGGTACGACCACCTGGACGAGGGGCCGGAGAAGGCCCGGATGCGCCGGCGGGAGGAGGCCGTGATGACCCTGGTGGGGTTGGAGCGGTAATCCTTCCATCCGTGGATGCAGCCTGCCGCCGCGCCGCGGCGGGACATGCCGGCACACTGCTCACTGCCGGAATCAACAAAAGAAAGCTGAGGATCATCTCATGAACGACATCAAAAAAACCGCTATGATTACCATTGTGGGGCGTCCCAACGTGGGCAAATCCACCCTGGTCAATGCCCTGGTAGGGGAGAAGATCGCCATCGTCTCCTCCAAGCCCCAAACCACCCGCAACCGCATCTACGGTGTGACGAACCAGGGGGACACCCAGTATATTTTCCTGGATACCCCCGGCCTCCACAAGGCCCGCACCCGTCTGGGGGACTATATGGTGAAGGTGGTCAACGACTCCGTGGCCGATGTGGACGCCGTGTGCCTGCTGGTGGAGCCCATTGCCAGGATCGGCGCCCCGGAGCAGGCTCTCATCGACCGGGTGAAGGAGGAGAACCTTCCCGCCGTGCTGGTGGTGAACAAGATCGACACTGTGGCCAAGCCCCAGCTGCTGGAGGTAATGGCGGTATACAGCGCCGCCCACTCCTTTGACGCCATCATCCCCATCTCCGCCCAGCGGAAGGACGGGCTGGATGTGCTCATGGGGCGGCTGGCCCGCTACGCCGCTGAGGGTCCCCAGCTGTTTCCCGACGGGATGACCACCGACCAGCCGGAAAAGCAGATTGTGGCGGAGATTGTCCGGGAGAAGCTGCTGCGGAATCTGGACAAGGAGATCCCCCACGGCACCGCTGTGGAGGTGACGCGGTTTTCCGAGCGGGACAGCGGCATCATCGACCTGGATGTGACCATCTACTGCGAAAAGGCCAGCCACAAGGGCATTATCATCGGTAAAAACGGGGCTATGCTGAAAAAGATCAGCACCCACGCCCGGGAGGACATCGAAAAGTTCATGGGAACCAAGGTCTATATGGAAACCTGGGTAAAGGTGAAGGAGAATTGGCGGGACAACGCAAACTATATCCGCAGCTTCGGGTATGATGAGCAGTAAGGGAAAGCCGCCTTACAGTGCCCGCTGTCTGGCACAGTGGATGGGCCGGGGCGGGACGGGCGTTTTGCCGCCGCCCCGTTGTCCATAACTTCCCACTCATATCCCGCCGACCCCTTGCCCACCCTATGGGCGGGAGGACGGCACAATGGACGACACCTATTGGGATCTCTTCTGGGCTACCGGCGCACCAGTATTTTATCTCCTCCACAGGCGGGAGGAGCGGGAGTCCGTTCAGGCAAAAACCGCCTGGGCCGGGACAGCGGCGGCGGAGGTAT
>USMP01000251.1 GCA_900555795.1 uncultured Eubacteriales bacterium | reverse complement strand
GGCAAAAGCTGGGGTCCAGCCCAAAGAGGGCTGGCGGCTTTTTGGTTCCTTTTTCTACGAAGAAAAAGGAACCCGCCCTGGGGGCGGAACCCCCGCCCCTTCAAAACACGAAAGCCGCCGGAACACTGTGGTTCCGACGGCTTAAAAATTCAGCAGATCATCAAAGGATATATTCAGTACCTCCCGGAACGCAAATATATCATCCAGGTACACATGGCGCATCCCGGATTCTATTTTTGCGAGGGCACTCCGGTTCATATCGTAACCATTCAATTGCAGCTGCGCCGCAAACTGTTCCTGGGACAACCGCCGTTGCTTACGGAGTTTACATAAATGAAGCCCAAACCGCAGATCTGTTTTATATTGCATACCTGTATTTTTGCTCCCATACACCGTGTCACAGCCGCTACATTTTATCAATTAATTGAAATACCGCTGCTTGCTGTTCCTGGCTCAGGCGAGACCAACGATCCAGCAGTTTTCTCTGAGAGTCCGTGAGGGTGACCGGCTCCTGTCCGGCGCAGAACAGCTGAGACAATGTAATACCAAAAGCGTCGCATATCTTTTCCAGTGACGTAACCGTGGGAACCGCATGCTTTTTATACCAAGAGGAAATTGTGGATTGCGGAATGCCGGATTGTTCCGCCAATTGGTACTCTGACCACTGCCGGTCTACCCGGTACCGGACAATCTCCGCGAGAATATCCGTCATTCTACTCCCCCCTCTAGTTATTTTTTTCGTTTATTATACTTCGACACAGTGTTGCAATTTAATAGTTTATGTCGTATAATTTTAACGATAAAAGCAACTAATTGAATTTGACGGGAGATAATCGCCATGCTGTATCAAAAACTCTATGCAACGCTTGTAGGCCGCGTCGACAACACGCTTCAGTACATGGCCGAGATGCTCTTGCGGGAGGACTGCGGAAGAGCGGAGTTGGAGCAATCCGCCACCATGCTCAAGGCAGCCCTGCTGGAACTGGAGGAGCAGTACGCAGAGCAGGCGTGGGCGCGGCGCTCTGTTATGGGTTCAGCCAGCCCGGCGGCGTGGTGTCGTCCCCGCCGGGGACGGCCCCCTCCTCCGGGGGCAGGGTCGGCTCCCCTATCTCCCCGCCCGGCGTCTGGGAGCCGCCCTCATCCGGCGGCGGCGCCGGCGTCTCCTCCCCCTGGTTGGGGGCCCCGGCGGTGCCCACCAGCACAATCCGGTTGCGGCTCTTATAGCTGCTCTTGGCCTCCAGCGTGCTGGAGATCAGCTTGTCGCTGCCGTCGTACAGATTGCGGTAGCTGATGACCTCGTAGCCGGTGTAGCCGTTCTGCTTCTCCTTCTCCGTGCCGTAGGGCAGCTCGTCGGTCTCCACATACTCCGTCTCGTAGCCGGTGGTGCTCAGCACATCCCGGGTCATCTTCACATAGGTGTCGTCGGTCTTGGTGCCCACAATGGTGACGGTCAGCTTGCTGTTTTCATAGGACACGTCCACCCGGATGGGGTAGCCCGTGTTGTTTCTGAACTGAAACTCCGGCCCGCCCCAGCTGACGGTGGCGTCCATGCCCAGGGTGATATAGCCGGGATAGAACCGGTGGGCGTAGCGCTCCACAATCTCCAGATTGGCCAGCAGGGTGGTCATATAGATGGTGCTGGACACCTGGCAGATGCCCCCGCCCACGGTGTCCACGGTCTCGCCGTTGACATAGGTGGCGGCGGCGCCGTAGCCCCGCTCGGTAGTCCGCTCGCCCACCACCGTGTTGTAGTCGAACACATCCCCGTCGTTGAGCACAGTGCCGTTGACGCTGGCGCCGGCCAGCTGCACATTGCCCCTGCGCACGCTGCTGCCCCCCACGTTGGTGGTGTAGGTGGCCAGCACATCCCGGAACAGCACCGCCTCCAGTTCCTGGGCGGTCATCTCCGGAAAGACGATCTGGGCGGGCAGCGCCACCGTCTCCCCGGCGGCGGCGGCCTGGAGCACGTAGCGGGCGGCCTCCACATCCAGTTCCACGCCCACCTGGCCGTCCACCACCCTGCCCTGCTCCACATCGTACCGGGCGGGGCTGGGCTCGGCGGGCAGCTGGGAGGCCAGGGCGTCCACATCCAGTTCCCCGGCGGCGGCCACCGTCCAGGGGGCCTCCACCGTCTCCCCGCCGGCGCTGAGCACGGCCACCAGGCCCGCCTGATCCAGCCTGCGGCCGTCGGATGCCTTGGTGGCAAAAAGCCCCTCCCGGGTCAGTTCATAGCTGCCCTGGATCGGCTGCCGGTCAAAGGCCGCGGCGAGATCCCCCACCACGGCCGACAGGGCGGCCTCGTCGTAGCGGACGGCCACGGGCACCTCCGTCCTGCCCCCCGCCAGGCCCCGGACCAGGGTCCAGCCGTTTTGCAGCCAGCCCCCAAAGCCCTCCGCCCGGCCCACGGCCCAGGCGGAGCGGGCCGTCTCCGCCGTGTCTGCGTAAGCCCCCAGCTGGGAGGGCCGGAACACGCCCAGCGTCTCCCCGTCGGCGGTAATGGTCACGCTGCCGCCGTCCACGCCCTCAGGCGGGACCTGGGCCAGCAGGGACTCCGCCTCGTCCAGCGTCCTTCCGGACAGGTCCGTGCCCAGAGCCCACACGCCGGGGAATACTGTCTGGCGGCGGCTGGCATAATAGCAGAAGCCGGCGGCGGCTATCAGCAGCGCCCCGGCACAAATCAGGGCGATCCAGGGCGCCCAAAGCCGTTTTTTCATGTTTGCTCCCTCCCCGGGGGAGGCGACGCGTTTTCCGTCCATGGCGGCCCTCCTCTTTCAACACGCTTACAGTTTTCCTATTGTACCACGGCGGCGGAAAAAAAGATTTACAATTCTGTAACAAGCCCTGTGAAAATTTTACGTAATTTTGCAGATTTGCCCGGAAACACCTTGACTTTACAAAAGAAAAAGATTAAAATACCCCGTTAAGTTTTTTCTGGGACAAGCAGCGGCAGGATCGGATAAGACGCGCCGGCATGCCGGCGGTGTATGAGGAGGGCGTTTCTGTGTCGGTGAAATACATTTTTGTGACAGGCGGCGTGGTTTCCGGCTTAGGCAAGGGGATCACTGCCGCCTCTTTAGGTCGTCTGCTCAAGCAGCGGGGGCTGCGGGTGAAGGTGCAGAAGCTGGACCCCTACCTGAACGTGGACCCCGGCACCATGAGCCCCTATCAGCAC
>USMP01000250.1 GCA_900555795.1 uncultured Eubacteriales bacterium | reverse complement strand
TAAAAAGCTTTTCAAGCTTTTTATCAGGTTTTAGTATAAGCGGGCATTCCCGCGGGTGCGGGGCGGAGGAGAGGGAAGAAGAGCGTTCAGCGACCCATGGCCCGCCACAGTCCGTCCGCCAGAGCGGCAAAAGCATCCAGGCCCAGCTGCTCGCCCCGGATGGTCTCGCTGAGACCGGCTTCCCGGATAACGGCGCCCAGGGCCGACTTGTCCAGGGGCCCGCCCAGGGAGGAGGCCAGGCTGTTGAGCAGGGTTTTCCGCCGCTGGGCAAAGGCGGCGTGGACCGTGCGGAAGAAGAAGGCCTCGCCGCAGGCGGGGGAGACGGCGGGCGTCTTTCGCACCCGGCAGCGCAGTACGGCGCTTGTCACTTTTGGGGCGGGCAGGAAGCATTGGGGGGGCACGTCGAAAAGTACCTCCGGCTGGGTGTGATACTGCATGTACAGGGAAAAGGCTCCGTAGTCCCCCTGGCCGGGGGCGGCTGTGATGCGCTGGGCCACCTCCCGCTGAATCAGCACGGTGATGACCTGAAAGCGCCGGGCCTCCACCAGTTCCGTCAGGACGGGGGTGGTGATATTGTAGGGCAGGTTGGCGCAGACCAGGGGCGTCAGGCCAGAAAAGCAGGTGTCCACCAGGGTTGGCACGTCCAGCTTCAAAATGTCCCCGGGGATCAGGGTGAAGTTGTCCGCTTCCGCCATGGTTTCCTTCAGTACCGGGAGCAGCGCCCGGTCCAGTTCCACGGATACCACATGGTCCGCTGCGCCGCACAGCGCCTGGGTGAGGACGCCGACGCCGGGTCCGATCTCCAGAACGCCGCAGCCGGGACCCGCCCCGCTGGCCTGGACCACGTCCCGGGGTACCCAGTCCTCAATGAGAAAGTTCTGCCCCATGGATTTGGAAAAGCGGAAACCATGGCGGTCCAGCAGGGCCTTGATGGTGTGGATGTCGCAAAGATTCATGTGGTGTCCTCCCGGCGATTTTTGAAAGAAATAGGAGAAAATAGGTGGCGCGGTTGGATGCGGTGTAGTATAATAGCCGCAGTGCGGCCATTCTGCCTGCTGTACAGCATAATTTGCTCCCCGGCTGCAAGGGCGGGAGCGCATACGGCTCCATGCGGCACAGCCGCTGAGGGGCCGCGGTATAATGGCCCTGGAAAACATGCCCGGTGGGGCGTGTCTGTGAAACGGGGTACGTATTGTGAACGAACTGATGAGAATGTGCCTGATTGTCTGCCCCCTGATTTTTCTGGGGGGCTTTGTGGACAGTGTGGCCGGGGGCGGCGGGCTGATCACCCTGCCGGCCTATATGATGGCGGGCGTGCCTGTCCATTTTGCAGCCGGCACCAACAAGGTGGTCAATGGCATCGGCACCGCTACCGCCACTCTGCGCTTTTTCCGCAGCGGAAAAATCCGGCTCCTGGCGGCCCTCTGCGCCGCCCTGGGGGCCCTGGCGGGCGGTTATGCGGGGGCGGAGATCGCCAAGCTGCTCTCCGAGGACCTGCTGAAGGTGCTGATGCTGGTGGCGCTGCCGGTGGTGGCTGTCTTTTTGGTGGTAAAGAAGGATTTTGGACAGGAGACCGGGGAGAGAGCCTTCAGCCGGACCTATGAGGTGGCAGTGAGTTTGCTGATCGGGCTTTTTATCGGCTGTTATGACGGCATGGTGGGGCCCGGCACAGGCACCTTTATGATTATGGCCTTCACCGCTCTGCTGGGCCTGGATATGGTGACGGCCTCCGGGTGCTCCAAGGTGGGGAATCTGGCCTCCAACATAGCGGCGGCAGTCAGCTTTATCATGGGCGGAAAGGTGCTGTGGGGCCTTGTGCTGCCGGCGGCGGCCTGCAGCATGCTGGGCAACTATTGCGGCGCGCTGTATGCCATCCGGGGCGGCGGAAAGAGGATCAAGGGGATGATTTTTGTGGTGCTGGGCATGCTGTTTATAAAGATGCTCTGGGATCTGGTGAGCGCCTGAAAACATCCGCTCTAGCCGCCCGCCGGGTTTGTCAGCGGGCGGCTTTTTGCCGATTGGAGGGAGGGGCGTCACAACTCCCGGTATACAAAGTGCTGTACGCCCTGGTCCAGCCGTCCGAGAAGCTGGGCGGCGTTTGTAGGGTAGATCTCCAGTTGCTCCGCGTCCTTTAGCGGAACCCAGTGAAATTCCAGGTGGAAATGCCGGCCCTCCAGCTGTTCCCTGCCAAAAAATTGTCCAGTGCGTGGAATTGGGCTGCCGGGCAGAAGATCCACCAGGTAGTATAGACAGATCTGGTGGCAGGGCTTGCCGCCCCACGGAAAAGATCTCCGCCACCCATTTCAGTTCCCCCACTGTGATCCCGGCGCCCAGTTCCTCCTTAAATTCCCGTACAAGCGTCTGCTCGTTGGTTTCGCCCCAGGCTGCGTGCCCGCCTGGAAAGGCGAAGCCGGAGTCGTTTCCGGGCCTTTGCAGCAGCACCATCCCATTTTGCACGCAGATGCCCGCCACCCGGTAGGAAAATACAAAGTCGCTGGTTTTAAAAAGCAGGTCCGTCATATGATTCCCTCCTATAGCCGGATGGCCCAGTCTCCGCAGCGGTGAAGGCCACTGCCGTGGCGCAGCTGTCCTCCGGCCTCCAGTTGGCTCAGCGTATCCTTCACGCGCTGGATCAGTTCCGGTTCCATGTCCAGGGTGTGATGGCCGGGAAGGACCCTTTTTGCGGGCAGGACCGCGATTTTTTTCAGGGATGCCAGATAAGCGGCGGGATCTGTGGAGGGGTAGTCGGCAAAAAGGGTGCCCCTGTATACCAGATCGCCGGTAAAAAGGTACCCCCGCTCCGGCTCCCAGAAGCACATGTGGCCTGGCGAGTGGCCCGGTGTGTGCAGTACCTGTACGCTGCGCCCGCCCAGGTAAATCCAATCCCCATCCTTCAAAACCCGGGTGGGGCAGCCCTGGAAGATCCGGTAGGCGGAGAGGTCAAAATCCTCCGGCAGGACGCACCGGTCTGCTAACATGGCCTGCACGGCGTCCAGGGGCAGTGGAAAGCGGCCGCTGAGCCAGTCCAGTTCCGCGCCGTGGGCGTAAAAATCAGGAAAGCGGCAGTGCCCGCCTATGTGGTCCCAGTGGATGTGGGTGGCTACCGCCGCCACCGGCCGATCCGTCAGACGGTCCACCGCCTGCCGGATGTCGCAGATCCCCAGCCCGGTATCGATGA
>USMP01000249.1 GCA_900555795.1 uncultured Eubacteriales bacterium | reverse complement strand
TGACAGGAAGCGATATTGTTTTTAAAGCCGTTCTGGAATCCAAGTGCGGCAAAAAAATCAAGCTGCTGGGCCGCGCCATCCACCGCCCCGACGGCAGGGTCTGCGCCTTCGTGGCCCCGCATCTGGTGGATCTGGAGGACCCGCTCTCCGGAGTGGAGGACGTGTTCAACGCCATTATGGTCAAAGGGGACGCCATTGGAGACGTGATGTTCTATGGCCGGGGCGCCGGGGACTTGCCCACCGCTTCCGCCGTCATGGGGGACATCATGGATGCGCTGGCCCACCGCGCCAGCCGCCGGGACCTGGACTGGAGCGAGAGTGCCCAGCTGGCGAAGCTGGATACGGATCTGCCCCTCTACTGGTATCTCCGTGGAAATTTTGCCGTCCCCCCCAGCGGGGAGTCGCTGGCTGAGGGCGCGGCTGTTACCGGCCCCATTACCCGCAGGGAGGCCCAGGCGCTGGCCAAGCAGGTGGGAGCGAAGGTGCTGCTGCCTGTGCTGCGATAACCAAACCGGCTCCGCGATACTATAATAGAGTGTCGTGCCAATCATTCCAGAGAAGGGGAGTACCCATATGAAATTGATCGTACAGAAATTTGGCGGCAGTTCCGTCCGCGATGCCGCCCGCATCCAGAACGTGGCCGGCATTATCGCTGATACCTATCGTGCAGGGAACCAGGTGCTGGTCGTTTTATCAGCCCAGGGCGATACCACGGACGACCTCATTGAGAAGGCCAGGGAGATCAACCCCCGGGCCTCCAAGCGGGAGATGGATATGCTGCTCTCCACCGGGGAACAGATCTCCATTTCCCTGTGCGCCATGGCCCTGGAGGCCATGGGCCTGCCTGTGGTAAGCTTGGCAGCCTGGCAGGTGGGCATTCATACCAGCAGTACTTACAGCGACGCCCGCATTAAGAAGATTGATCCGGAGCGCATTCAGCAGGAATTGGATAAAAATAAAATTGTCCTGGTGGCAGGCTTCCAGGGTGTCAACCGTTTTGGGGATGTGACCACTCTGGGACGCGGCGGCTCTGATACCAGCGCCGTGGCTCTGGCGGCGGCCTTCCGTGCGGACCTGTGTCAGATCTACACGGATGTGGACGGAGTCTATACCACCGACCCCCGGATTGTCTCCGGGGCGCGAAAACTCCCGGAGATTACCTATGACGAGATGTTGGAGTTGGCCAGCCAGGGGGCGCAGGTGCTTCAAAACCGCAGTGTGGAGTTGGCAAAGAAATATCACGTGAATATGGAAGTCGTGTCCAGCTTGGAGCGGAAGAGCGGCACAAAAGTCAAGGAGGTCACAAAAATGGAAAAAACCAACATTGCCGGTGTGGCAAAGGATACCAGCATTGCCCGGATCGCTTTGGTGGGCCTGGCCCACAATCCCGGCGTGGCCTTCCGGGTGTTCTCCCTGCTGGGCAAGGCCCGTGTGAATGTGGATGCCATCATCCAGTCCATTGGCCGGGGAGAGAGCAAGGATATCAGCTTTACATTGTCCCAGGCAGATGTGGAGGAAGCGGTCCGGGTTCTGGAGGAGCAGAAGGAAATCCTGGGTTTCGACCACATTACCGTGGAGGATAAGATCGCCAAGGTATCCATTGTGGGGGCAGGCATGATGACGACTCCCGGTGTGGCAGCCAAAATGTTTGAAGCCCTGTATGACGCCAATATTAATATTCAGATGATTAATACCAGTGAGATCCGCGTATCCGTTCTCATTGACGAGAACGACGCTGTTGCCGCCGTCCGGGCGGTTCATGAGAAATTCTTCGGTGACGGGGAATAAAATAAGATGGCCGCTGCATTTCTTGCAGCGGCCATTGATTTTGCGGCAAACCGGATGGGTGGTCTTTACGGAAAAGCTGCCTGCAAAGCCCCCGCTGTGAGACGGTATGCATCCTGCCTCACAGCGGGGCTTTGTATGTTGGTGGGGGGTGGCTCGGCTTTCTCAGGCCTTGCTGTTTTGCTGGGACAGCCGCTGGACGGCGACCTCCGTGGTGGTGAACAGGATCAGATGGACCAGCAGCAGGGCCAGACTGATCCAGTAGCCCGGTTCCGTGGCCTCCAAACTCAGATGAAGATCCCGGGCGCCGGCAGTCCCGGAGAGCAGGGGAAAGCTAAAGAAGCAGTTGAGGCAGGCGGCCAGCAGCAGGCCGTGGGCCAGAACGCCCAAACTCAGCACATGGCGGAATCGGTCGAAGAGCAGGGCGAAGGCATACAGTGTCATGCCCACCAGCAGCGGCACGGGCATCAGGGACAGGCCGGTCCAGGCGTCAGCCTCCGGCTCCAGAGAGAACCAGTTAAAGCAGGGCGGCAGGACACAGCACAGAAAGAAACTCAGACACAACAGTTTCTTCCGGTCAAGGTGAATGCGCATGAAAACGAACTCCTTCTTTCTCGGCAGTCTACTGCCGGCTGAGAAAAGCTGTCAGCTTTTTGCGCTGCCAAACAGAGCGGGGAAGCCTGTTACAGCGCTCAGTTGAGAAAATCCTTCAGCTTTTTGCTGCGGCTGGGATGGCGCAGCTTGCGCAGGGCCTTGGCCTCGATCTGGCGGATCCGCTCCCGGGTGACGTTGAACTCCTTGCCCACCTCCTCCAGCGTGCGGGTGCGTCCATCCTCAATGCCGAAGCGCAGCTTCAGCACCTTCTCCTCCCGGGGGGTCAAGGTGCTGAGCACGTCCACCAGCTGCTCCTTAAGCAGGGTGAAGCTGGCCGCCTCACTGGGCTCGCCGGCGCCCTCATCGGGGATAAAGTCGCCCAGATGGCTGTCCTCCTCCTCGCCGATGGGCGTTTCAAGGGAGACGGGCTCCTGTGCGACGCGCAGAATCTCGCGCACCTTGTCAACCGGCATATCAAGCTCCGCGGCGATTTCCTCCGCCGTCAGGCCCTCCTCATCGCGCAGGCGCACCGCCTCACGGACAAGCAGCGCCTCAGCCTGCGAGGCCGCCTCAGAGTCCACGATATGCACCTGCAGGCCGACATCGGCGGCGGCCAGATGCGCGCACTGGTAGGTGCCGGACAACTTCTGGCCGATGGTGATCACAAGGACCTCATCCCCCGCTGCGGCGGCATCCTCATACACCTGCATAAAGCTGGCCGGGCTGGGCTGGCTTGTGCGGGGCAGCTTGCTGTCCTCTGCCAGACGGACGAAGAATTCATCCTTCGTCATCGTGCCGTCATC
>USMP01000248.1 GCA_900555795.1 uncultured Eubacteriales bacterium | reverse complement strand
CAGCTGGGCCAGCGCCATGCCGGTGTTGGCGGTGAAGGAGGTCTTGCCGGTGCCCCCCTTGCCGGATACCACTGCGATTGTCTGACCCAAAGGAATCCACCTCCTGGCAAATTTGATGTGAAAATATGCGGTTTACAGGGGCTGCTTTTTGATTTGGGCAAAGCGGCGGGGGTACCGCCGGGGGGTGGGGGAGGCCTTGCGGATGCAGACGGCCCTGTGGACAATGTCCGTGGTGGGGACGGTGTAGTCCACGGTCCGCTCCAGCCGTCCCCCCAGAAGGGCAATAGCCCCCTGGGCGGCGTCCAGTTCCGCCTGGCTGTCCACGCTCTTCATAGCGATAAACTGCCCCCCCACGGCCACCAGGGGCAGGCACAGTTCCGCCAGCACCGGCAGCGCCGCCACCGCCCGGCTCACCGCCAGATCATAGCGCTCCCGGTGCTCCGCCGCAAACTCCTCCGCCCGGCTGTGGACGCACGTCACGTTTCCAAGGCCCAGGGCCCGGCAGCTGTCCCGGAGGAAGTCCACCCGCTTGCCCAGGCTGTCCAGCAGGGTAAACTCCGCCGCTGGCCGGGCGATGGCCAGAGGGATACCGGGAAAGCCCGCACCGCTGCCCACGTCCACCACCCGGGCCCCGGCGAAATCCGCCAGGGGCAGCAGGGAGAGGCTGTCCAAAAAGTGGAGGGCCGCCACCTCCCGGGGCTCCGTGATGGCGGTGAGGTTCATCACCTGGTTTTTCTCCAGCAGCAGGCCGGCGAACTGTTCCAGGGGTGCCATGGCCTCCGGCACCACTCCCAGCTGGGGCAGGCCTCGGGCAAGAACCTCCCTCATTGCCTATCCTTTAAGAGATCCCGAATCTCCGTCAGCAGCTTCTCCTCGGCGGAGAGCTCCGGGGGAGCGGGGGGCTCGGCGAGAGCCTCCTCCTTCTTGCGGTGGAGTTTGTTGATGCCCTTGACCATGCAGAAGATGGCGAAGGCCAGAATGATGAAGTCCAGAATGGTGGAGAGCAGGACGCCGTAGTTGATGGACACCGCCGCGGCAATCTCCTGGCCGTTCTCCACCACCGCCTCCTTCAGCACCAGCTTCCAGTCGGAGAAGTCGATGCCGCCGGTGATCATGGAGATCAGGGGCATGATGATGTCATTGACCAGGGAAGTGGAGATCTTGCCGAAGGCGCCGCCGATGACCACGCCCACAGCCAGGTCAATGACGTTGCCCCGCATGGCAAATTCCTTAAATTCCTGCAAAAACTTTTTCATCTCTATACCACCTCACGCAGCTACGCCTGGGCCTCTCCGCCGGGGGCGGCGGTCTCCTGGCTTTCGGCGTCCTCGGCGGGGGCCTGGCCGGCGTCCTCCACGGGGGCCCCGGCGGGGGCCTCATGGGCGGGAGCGGTCTCACAGCCGTCTTCCGCAGGGGTATCCCCGGCGGCCTCCCGCTCCCCGGCGGGGTGGTAGGTTACGGTCAGTTCGTCGGCAAAGAGGTGGGCCTCCTGGCTGGCGGGGTGGAAGGGGTTGGTAAAGCCCAAATCAATGGACAGCTGCCGCTTGGCGCCGTTCTCCGGGTCAGGGCGGGACACGGCCTTCCACAGAACGGCCTGGTAGGTCTGTTCGCCGGTCTCCGGATGCTTCTCAACCTTGTAGGGGGTCAGTGTGCCCACCAGGGCGGCGGCTCCCAGGATTTTCCAAAAAGCTTTCATATCCATTCTCCTTTTTTGAAATAGTTTCCTGCTGTATACCGGATTTTCCGGCTATTTTTTGGGGATCAGGCGCTCTTTTCCGCCCATATAGGGCTGCAGGGCTGCGGGGATCAGGACGCTGCCGTCGGATTGGAGGTTGTTTTCCAGGAAGGCGATGAGCATGCGGGGGGGCGCCACCACGGTGTTGTTGAGGGTGTGGGGCAGGTAGTTCCTGCCGTCCTCCCCCTTCACCCGGATCTTCAGGCGGCGGGCCTGGGCGTCGCCCAGGTTGGAGCAGGAGCAGACCTCAAAGTATTTCTGCTGGCGGGGGCTCCAGGCCTCGATGTCGCAGCTTTTTACCTTCAGATCCGCCAGGTCGCCGGAGCAGCACTCCAGCTGGCGGACGGGGATGTCCAGGGAGCGGAACAGTTCCACGCTGTAACGCCACATCTGCTCGTACCAGCTCATGGAGTCCTGGGGCTTGCAGACCACGATCATCTCCTGCTTTTCAAACTGGTGGATGCGGTAGACGCCCCGCTCCTCGATGCCGTGGGCACCCTTCTCCTTGCGGAAGCAGGGGGAGTAGGAGGTGAGGGTCTGGGGCAGGGAGGACTCCGGCAGGATCTGATCAATAAACTTGCCGATCATGGAGTGCTCGCTGGTGCCGATGAGGTACAGGTCCTCCCCCTCGATCTTGTACATCATGTTTTCCATCTCGGCAAAGCTCATGACCCCGTTGACCACGTTGCTGCGGATCATGAAGGGGGGCACGTAGTAGGTGAAGCCCCGGTCGATCATGAAGTCGCGCGCGTAGGAGAGGATCGCCGAGTGCAGCCGCGCGATATCGCCGCAGAGGTAATAGAACCCGTTTCCGCTCGTGCGGCGGGCACTGTCGAGGTCGATGCCGCGCAGCTTTTCCATGATCTCCACATGGTAGGGGATCTCGAAGTCGGGCACCGCCGGCTCGCCGAACTTTTCCACTTCGATGTTTTCGCTGTCGTCCTTCCCGATCGGCACCGACGGGTCGATGATGTTCGGGATGACCATCATCCGCTTTTTGATCTCCCCTTCGAGCACCGTCTCCTGCTCCTCGAGGTCCGCCAGCTCCCTGGCCATCGAGGAGACCTGCGCCTTGGCCTGCTCGGCCTCCTCCTTCTGCCCCTTGGCCATCATGCCGCCGATCTGCTTGCTGATCGTGTTGCGCTGGCTGCGCAGGTAGTCGCAGCGGGTCTTGGCCTCGCGGTAGCGCCGGTCGAGGTCGATCACCTCGTCCACCAGCAGCAGCTTCTCCTCCTGGAACTTCTTTTTGATATTCTCTTTGACAGCCTCGGGATTTTCCCGGAGGAATTTGAGATCGATCATGGTTTATCCGCCTTTCTTGTCATTACTTGGGTCGTTTGTTTGCGCGGGGCCCGCCCCGCTGTTTCACGTGAAACAGTGGTCTTGTCATTGCTCCAGCCATTCGCTCAGCTGGCGGTAGGCCTCCAGCGGGTCGTAAAGCTCCCGTTCCGCGGGA
>USMP01000247.1 GCA_900555795.1 uncultured Eubacteriales bacterium | reverse complement strand
AAGGCGACCAGCGCGTACCCGAGGATCAGCCCGGCGATCTGCAGGGCTGTCGCGGTCATGATCGAGCGGCGCAGGGTCAGCAGCGCGGCCAGCGCCCGCATCCGCACCGGGAAGCCGCCGATCGACATCACATAAGCCCGCCCGCGCTTGCGGGGGGCGACCGTCTCGAGGTATTTGCCGCGCAGCTTGGGGATGATGCAGAAGGCGCACCAGTTGTCGCAGCCCTCCGCAATGCGCAGATAGGCATACCAGGGAGGCGTGGTCAGCACCCGGTCAAACTCGTCCACAGCCGCGTCAATATCACCGAACAGGGCCGGGCGCTCCCCGGCCATAACAGCCTGGATCGCGGGGACAATGTCCTTGTAGCTGCCGGTGCCCAGAATTCCGTCCACCTCCGGCAGTTCCGCCGGAATCTCCTTCTGGTACCGCTGGGTCATGCAGCCGGTGACAAGAATTTTTTTCAGCGCCCCGGCCTGCTTCAGTTCCGCCATGCGGAGAATATGCTCAATGGCCTCCTCATTGGCGCTGGTGAGAAAGCCGCAGGTGTTCACCACCGCCACGTCGGCACCGGCGGGATCGGCGGCCACGGTATAGCCGGCCTGACGGCACAGTTCCATCATCTGCTCACAGTTGACCACGTTTTTCGCGCAGCCAAGAGAGATAAAATGGATGGTATAGGGCATGAAATTACCTCCTTTTTGCCGGCTTACGCGGCAAAACTCATTCTGCATTCCACAGCGGCACGGCGCAGGGGCCGACCGGCCCTGTCAGATATCCTCCTCAATCTCTCCGTAGCGGCTCAGGGCGGATTTTACCTCGCCCCAGGAAAAGCCCCGACGGAGAAGCGCATCGCAAGTGCGCTTGCACTCTCTGGGATCGCTGAGATCCCCCCGGCAGCGCTTCTGAATCAGGGCGTCCAGCACCTGGGCGCTGTCCGGCAGTTCCTCCAGCGCCGCGTCCCACAGCGTCTGGGGCACCCCACGGCGGCGAAGCTCCTCCTTTACGCGGCGGGCGCCGTACCCCCGCCCGCCGTAATGCCGGACCAGCGCGGCGGCGTAGCCGGCGTCGTCCACCGCTCCAATGTCCTCCAGCCACTCCACGGCGGCCTGGGCATCAGAGGCCTCCGCCCCCTTTTTCACCAGACGGCGATGCAGTTCCTGCTTGGAGAGGGCCCGGCTGCCAATCATGTGCGCCGCCTGAGCCTTTACCGATGATTCCGCCGCACTGGAGCGAAGCGCCTTCAATTCCTCCTCCCCCAGTTCCATCCCGCTCCGCAGGCCGAAGCGCAGCAGTTCCTCCTCCGTAACCCGGAGCAGGTCGCCGCTCTCCAGCTTCACGAGGAATCTCCCCTGCTTGCGCTCAGATTTTTTTACAGAATCGATCCTCATAAGATAACCCTTATCAAAAATCCTTTTTACTGCTTTTTCCCACAGGCAGAAACAGGTATGCCCATGTCTTAATCCTCGTCGTCAAAATCGTCGGCGGATACATCCACCGCCCGGCCCGCGGCCTTGGCGGCCACCTGGGACTGGCTGCCCATCAGCTTAAAGAAATTCTGACGAATCGCGGCCTCCAGCCCATCGGCCACCTCCGGATTCTCCTTCAGATACTGCTTGGCGGCGTCACGGCCCTGGCCCAGGCGGGTCTCCCCCATGGCGAACCAGGACCCGGACTTCTGCACCAGGTCCAGCTTCACCCCCAGGTCCAAAAGTTCACCCAGCAGGCTGATCCCCTCGCCGTACATAATATCAAACTCCGCCTCCCGGAAGGGGGGCGCCATCTTGTTTTTTACCACCTTGGCCCGGGTGCGGTTGCCAATGACCTCACCCCCGGCCTTCAGGGTTTCAATGCGGCGCACATCGATGCGGATGGAGGCGTAGAACTTCAGTGCCCGGCCGCCGGTTGTCACCTCCGGGTTGCCGTACATAACCCCCACCTTTTCCCGCAGCTGGTTGATAAACACCACAATGCAGTTGGTCTTGCTGATGGCGCCGGCCAGCTTGCGCAGGGCCTGGCTCATCAGCCGGGCGTGGAGGCCCACATAGCTCTCCCCCATCTCGCCCTCAATCTCCGCCCGGGGCACCAGGGCCGCCACGGAGTCCACCACCACCACGTCCACAGCCCCGGAGCGGACCAGGGCCTCGGTGATCTCCAGGGCCTGCTCGCCGGTATCCGGCTGGGACACCAGCATATCGTCAATGTTCACCCCCAGCGCCCGGGCATAGCCGGGATCCAGAGCGTGCTCGGCGTCCACAAAGGCCACCTCGCCCCCGGCCTTCTGGGCCTGGGCCAGGATGTGGAGCGCCAGCGTGGTCTTACCGGAGGACTCAGGGCCATAAATCTCCACAATGCGCCCCCGGGGCACGCCGCCAATTCCCAGGGCCAGGTCCAGCGCCAGGGAGCCTGTGGAAATTGCCTCGATATTCAGGTTGGTCTGATCTCCCAGGCGCATGATAGATCCCTTGCCGTACATCTTCTCAATCTGGCTCATGGCGGTCTGGATGGCCTGCTTCTTGTCGCTGGCCGGGGCAGCCGTCTTGGCGGGGGCCGACTTTTTCTCTGCCATGTTCTTTTCTCCTCTTGTATGTGAATTGTTTTTTGATCCCGTTTTCCAGCCGGTCGCGTCCGCCTAACGGTTCACAGCCAGCATCACCACAAATACCACCGCCGCGGCCCCTGAGAGAAGCAGGCCCCTTCCCCTGCCGTCCCTGCCGCTCAGCTGCCAGCAGCCGCCGCCCATTCCAAGAATCGTAGGGAGCGCCACCGCGGCGGGCCTCGGCATGGTCGTTACACCGGCTTCGTTGAGGGAAAACTGCGTAATAACCGTCTCAGGCAAAAGGACCCAGGATGCAGCAGCCAGGGCCACTGTCACCAGAAGCCCAAGGACCGGCAGCAGCTTCTCTTTTTTCATGTGCGCACCCTCCACCTTCCGCTTCCTTTCCCACACCGGCAGCGCCTACAAGTTCTCCAGCAGGGTCCCATACACCACCCGGGGAATCTCCTGGTCGTCGGGAACGATGTTAATGTCCCCGAAGCCCTCCGCCCGCATCATCCGCAGCACAGTATCCGCCTGGCCGATCCCCACCTCAAAATAGAGCCGCCCGCCGGGACACAGGGCCGTGCGCCAGCGGCGGATGATGGCGGTATAAAAATCATAGCCGTCCTCCCCGCCGCACAGGGCCAGATGGGGTTCAAAA
>USMP01000246.1 GCA_900555795.1 uncultured Eubacteriales bacterium | reverse complement strand
CAGAGGGTCCCGTCCTGCCGCATAGATACGAAATCATCATCCGCCACAATGATATGATCCACCAGACGCACATGGACAGCCTCCAGGGCGTCCCGGATCTGGATGGTGGCCACCCGGTCCTCCCGGCTGGGCAGCGCCACCCCGCTGGGGTGGTTGTGGGCCAGGGCCACCATCACCGCGTTGCACCGCAGGGCGTTCTCCACAATCCGCCGCAGGTTCAGCCCCACGCTGGCCACATCCCCCTCGGACACCTTCCGGCAGTTCAGCATCCTCCCCTTGGCGTCCAGGCACAGCTGGTACATGACCTCCTGGCTCTGGGCCACAAACTGCTCCAGGAAAAAGGCCCCCATCCGCTCGGTGGTGTCCAGAATCTGCTCCTGGGCGGCGGACTGCCGGACCCGGCGGTACACCTGGGGCACCAGGGCCACAAGAAGGGCCGCGTTTTTTCCCACGCCGGGCACCAGCTCCAACTCCTCCGCGGGCGCGGAGAACACCCCCTCCAGGCTGCCAAACCGGTCCAAAAGGGCGTGGGCAATGGGGTTCACATCCCGCCGGGGGATGGCGTAATACAGCAGCAGTTCCAGCACCTCGTGGTCGGCAAAGGCATCGATGCCGTGGCGGGCGAACTGCTCCCGCTTTCTGTTCCGATGTCCGTCGTGTACGCCCATGCCCGCCTCCCGCCGCCCCCTGGGGGACAAGATTTTTTCTATCAAAATATTGTAACATACAAACATCTGTTTCACAAGAGGTTTTTGCCTCGAAAAATTTTTACCACGGCCCTTTCGGTCGCGCCGGGGCGGGAATGGCCGTCTTTTTCACCCCCGGGGCGTATTTTCAGCATTTTTCACCGCCAGCTTTCCCCTCCGGATTTTGCCCGGGGCGGAAAAAAGGTTGACAGGCGCCGGGAGGAGGGGATACGATAGAGAAGAAAAAGTCCATGGGCCAGGCGGTTGGCGCCCCGGGGTTTTCCCCGGAAAAACAGCGCCTTCTTTTCCGGACGCCGAGGCCCTTTTTGCCCCGGCGGAGGGAAACGGCCTCCATGGGGCATGCTAAAAGAGAGAGAGGGGGGCGTGGGGCATGATTGATTTGGAAAACGGGGTTTTTATGGAGCAGGTGGAGGACCTGGTGGAGCGAAAGCGATGGCCCGCGCTGCGGGACATGCTCTCCCTGCTGGAGCCGGCGGACATTGCCCTCATTCTCTCCCAGCTGCCCGGGGACCGGCTGCCCCTGCTGTACCGGCTGCTGCCCAAGGAACTGGCGGCGGAGGTTTTTGTGGAGATGGAGCCGGAGGAGCAGGAACTGCTCATCAAATCCTTCTCCGACACGGAACTGCGGGAGGTGCTGGAGGAACTGTACGTGGACGACACGGTGGACCTCATCGAGGAGATGCCCGCCACGGTGGTCAAGCGTATCCTCAAGCACACGGACCCGGAGACCCGCCGCTCCGTCAACGAAATCCTCAAGTACCCGGAGGACTCCGCCGGGTCCATTATGACCACGGAGTTTGTGGATCTGAAGCGGGACATGACCGTGGAGGACGCCTTTAAGCGCATCCGACGCACAGGTGTGGACAAGGAAACCATTAACATCTGCTATGTGACGGACCCCAGCCGGCGGCTGCTGGGCCTGGTATCCATCCGCACCCTGCTGCTGGCGGAGGAGGACGATGTCATTGAGGACATCATGGAGACCAACATCATCTTCGCCTCCACTCTGGACGACAAGGAGGATGTGGCCCAGGATCTGGGCAAGTACGACTTTCTGGCCATGCCGGTGGTGGACAAGGAGGGCCGCCTGGTGGGCATCGTCACCATCGACGACGCCATCGACGTGATGGAGGAGGCCGCCACCGAGGACTTTGAACTGATGGCCGCCATCACCCCCACGGACAAGCCCTACCTGCGCACCGGCGTGTGGGAGACGGTGAAAAGCCGCATCCCCTGGCTGATGCTGCTGATGCTCTCCGCCACCTTTACCGGCATCGTGATCTCCAGCTTTGAGGACTCCCTGGCGGCCTGCTCGGTGCTCATCGGCTTCATCCCCATGCTGATGGGCACCGGCGGAAACTGCGGCAACCAGTCCAGTGTGGCGGTGATCCGCTCCCTGAGCCTCAACGAGGTGGGCTTCGGGGACCTGTTCCGCGTGGTGTGGAAGGAGAGCCGGGTGGCCCTGGTGTGCGGGGTGCTGCTGGCCTGCGGGAACTTTGTGAAGCTTATGGTGGTGGACCGCTTCCTGATGCACAACCAGGATGTAACGGCCCTGGTGGCCCTGGTGATCTGCCTGACCCTGGTGTGCACGGTGTTCTGCGCCAAGGTGGTGGGGTGCCTGCTGCCCCTGCTGGCGGAGAAAATCGGCCTGGATCCCGCCGTCATGGCCGCCCCCTTTATCAGCACCATTGTGGACGTGCTAAGCCTGGTGATCTACTTCCAGTTTGCCCTGGCCCTGCTGCATCTGTAGGGTGCTGTGGATATTTCGGCAAGCCTCCCCGTCCCGTCATTGAAATTTTAGCGATTATTCACAAAAACTTCACGGTTTCTTCCCCGTCCCCATGCTATACTAAAAGTGGCGGGGCGAGCCCGCCGCGCCTGGAAGCAGGCGTGACCATGAAACTGGAAGGGAGCGTCCATGAATATTTTGTTCCTGCTGACCCCAAAGGCCGCCTGCGCCTACGTACGGGAGGACGACACCATCCGCCAGGCGCTGGAGCGGATGACCGCCTCCGGCTACGCGGCGGTGCCGATTCTGGCGCGGAACGGCACCTACCGCGGCACCCTGACAGAGGGGGATCTGCTGCGGGCAATCAAAAATTTGTACCTGATGGATATGCGGGCCGCGGAGAGCCACGGCATTATGGAGATCGACCACCGCAAGGACAACGAGGCGGTGTCTGTAACCACCCGGGTAGAGGATCTGCTGACCAAGGCGGTGGAGCAGAACTTTGTCCCCGTGGTAGACGACCGCAACACATTCATCGGCATTGTCACCCGGAAAGCCATTGTGCAGTACTGTCTGAACACCTATTTTTCCGGCGAGCCCGCCGCCCCGGCCCGGCGGACCCGGCACATGGCGCCCGCCATGCAGGCGGAGGGGGCCGCCACGTAAGCACAGGCTACATAGCAGACACATCCCCGGAGGCTGTCAGCAGGCGGCCCCCGGGGCTTTTTTTCTTTTCTTGGCTTTTGGGGGTTCCGCCCCCA
>USMP01000245.1 GCA_900555795.1 uncultured Eubacteriales bacterium | reverse complement strand
CAGTGGCTGGAGCAGATCGCCGGCGAGGTCATCGCCACCCCCGGCTGCGAGTCCAACGTGAAGGAGATCTTCGACAAGGCCAACGAGCTCAAACGCCAGCCCCACATGATGGTCTTCAACCAGTTCGAGGAGATGGGCAACCACCTGTGGCATTATCAGGTCACGGGCAGCGCCATGGCGGAGGTGTTCGAGGCCGTCAAGCGCCCCGGCGACCGCTTCGCGGGGGCCTGCTTCACCAGCGGCAGCGCGGGCACCATCGGCTGCGGGGACTACCTGAAGGAGGTCTACCCCACCCTGAAGCTGGCGGTGGGCGAGGCGCTGCAGTGTCCCACCATCCTGGAAAACGGCTTCGGCGACCACCGGATCGAGGGCATCGGCGACAAGCACATCCCCTGGATCCACAATGTGAAGAATACCGATATGGCCATCGCCATTGACGACGAGGACAGCCAGCGGCTGCTGCGCCTGTTCAACACCCCCGACGGCCAGGCATACCTGAAAAATGAACTGGGCCTCTCTGACGAACTCATTGAGAAGCTGACCTGGCTGGGCATCAGCGGCATTGCCAACGTGCTCTGCTGCATCAAGATGGCCAAGTACTACGAACTCACCGAGCACGACGTGGTGGCCACCGTCCTCACCGACAGCGCCGCCATGTACGGCAGCCGCATTGAGGAGTTGAACGAACTGCACGGCGCCTACAATGCCCACGAGGCGGCTCTGGACCACAACTTGCACATGCTGGGGCTGAAGACCGACAGCATGATGGAGTTGACCTACCCCGAGCGCAAGCGGGTCCACAACCTGAAGTATTACACCTGGGTGGAGCAGCAGGCCCGGGACGTGAAGGACCTGAACGCCCTGTGGTACGACACCAAGGGCACCTGGGACGCGGTTCACGCCCAGGCGGCGGAACTGGATGCGCTGATTGACCAGTTCAACGAGGAGACGGGACTGCTCAAGAGCCTGTAAATCTGTGGAAAGACGCCACAGGGCGGGGTTGCGCGCCCCGCCCTGTGCGGTTTATTTGACGGCGTTGCCGCCCAGGTAGGCCTCCTCCGCCGCCTGCTGGCCGTGCATCAGCAAATCCTTTGCCAGGCCGTAGTTTTGCTGCTCCAGCGCTGCGATTGCGTCGGTGACGGCGTTAAAAAGGGCTGTGTAATAAGCGGGCAATGTCTCCATTTGAATTTCCTCCTTTAATTGTAGCACAAATGTAGTGCATATTAGTATAGCGCACTGGAAATACAATTGCAATACAAAACGTATTGCGAGGTGCGCTATGAGAAGATTTAAAGTTCCGAAAATTCCACCGTCTACCAATAAAAGTATCCGCTTTCCAAATGACGTAATTGATGAGGTGGAGGAGGCGATCCGCGGAAAGGATTGTACGTTTTCTGCCTTTGTCATTGAGGCGGTCCGGGTGGCGCTGGAAAATTTGAAGGAGGATGGGGAGGAGTAGGCGCGCCGCATGGAGCGCTTTTCCCCGCGGGGCCGGGAGGTTCCGCGCTCCGGCGCGGGTTCCTTTTTCCGCGAGGAAAAAGGAACCAAAAAGTCGCCGGAACCTCTTTGGTTCCGGCCCTCCCGCCTTTGGCGGCGGGTCATGCGGCCGTCAGAAGGGGACATGCGATTCGATAGAGTCATCTCCCCGCCTGAGTCTGGCAGAGCGCCAGTTGCGCCTGCCGGCCTGCGACTCGATAGACTAAGTTGGTCGCAGGGTTATTTCTTTTTTGTTTGTCAGCGGCTTCGCCTCACAGGGCAACATGGTTTATCGAGTTGCAGGCCGACAGGCGGAGTGATTCTACCGCCAGTTTCCTGGCGCGGCGCTGTGTGGTGCCCCCGTCAGACACTCTTCCGCTGACCCGCCCCACGAGCCAGCGGCAAAAAGCTGGGGTCCAGCCCAAAGAGGGCTGGCGACTTTTTCGTCACTTTTTTTCGTAGAAAAAGGGACCCGCGCCGGGGCGCGGAACATCCCCGTCCCCTCGAAAAGAAAGTGGCCCGCCCTGGGGGCGGAACCCCCTAAAGCCCAAAAAAGAAGAAATCCCCCCTCGCCGCCAGGGGCGGCGACGGATCAGAAAGGAGTCCCCCATGCGACATGTACGATACGGCAAATGCGTCAAGTGCGGCAAGACCTACGCCGCCGTTCCGACTCTGACCAATTGCTCCTGCGGCGGCATCCTGGATATCGTCTATGACTATGACTACATCAAGTCCACCTTTACCAAGGAGACCCTGAAAAACCGCCGCGACAACTCCATGTGGCGCTACCGGGAACTGCTCCCGGTGGAGAAGACCACGGAAAGCACCCCCCTGCGGGTGGGCTGGAGTCCCCTGTACGAGGAGC
Source organism: uncultured Eubacteriales bacterium (assembly GCA_900555795.1). GTDB lineage: Bacteria > Bacillota > Clostridia > Oscillospirales > Oscillospiraceae > Pelethomonas. The sequence continues at coordinate 883 of USMP01000245.1, read as the reverse complement.
CCCGCCTGGCGGAGCAGCTGGGCCTGAAGCGCCTGTGGGTAAAGGACGACGGCCAGAACCCCACCGCCAGCCTGAAGGACCGGGCCAGCGCCATGGCCGTGGCCAAGGCCCGGGAGGCGGGGGCGGAGGTCATCGCCTGCTCCAGTACCGGCAATGCCGCCTCCTCTCTGGCGGGCAACGCCGCGGCGGCGGGGCTTAAAACCTATATCTTCGTCCCCAGCCGGGCCCCCAAGGGCAAGGTGGCCCAACTGATGACCTTCGGTGCCACCGTCATCTCCGTCCAGGGCAGCTACGAGGAGACCTTTGAACTCTCTAAGGCCGCCATCGACCGCTGGGGCTGGTACAACCGCAATGCCGCCATCAACCCCTACCTCTCCGAGGGCAAAAAGACCGTGGCCCTGGAGATTATGGAGCAGCTTGACTGGGCTGTGCCCGACTATATCGCCATCTCCGTGGGGGACGGGTGCACCATCGCGGGGCTTTGGAAGGGCCTGAAGGATCTGTACGCCATCGGCTTTATTGACCGCCTGCCCAGGCTCATCTCCGCCCAGGCGGAGGGCTGTTGCCCCCTGAACCGGGCTATTGCCACAGGAGAGGACTGGCATCCCATGGAGGAGAACACCCTGGCGGACTCCATCGCCGTGGGGGTGCCCCGCAACCCGGACAAGGCCCTGAACGCCATCCGGGAATCGGACGGGATCGCCGTCAACGTCTCCGACGATGAGATCCTCGCCGCCATGCGCCTGCTGGGCCGCACCCAGGGCGTGTTCGGGGAACCCGCCGGGGTCACCGGTACCGCGGGCGTGAAAAAGGCCCTGGAGCTGGGCCTCATCTCCCCCGACTCCACCGTGGTGAGCATCGTCACCGGCAACGGCCTGAAGGA
>USMP01000244.1 GCA_900555795.1 uncultured Eubacteriales bacterium | reverse complement strand
ACATTCCCTAAATCCTGAAAGCCAATTGTAAGCGCGCACAATTTTCGCAAAAAACGCGCTTTCTTTGTCAAAGGTGCGACGGTTGCAAAAAAATGCATAAATAAGAGCCGGACGATCCGTAAAAAAGGTCGTCCGGCTCTTCACTTTTGGTGTTGGCCTAAAGGCGCACGACAGTGCGTTTTAGCTCACGTTCCTTGTCAAAAAGACGGGCGATTATCGGTCCAGGAACTCCTCATCCTTCAAGGAATGCATCAGCTTGTCCCCTTCAAGGGCGGCTTGTGTAAAGCTATTATTTTTCCACCACGCAATCAGGGCGGCAATGACCGTCCAGGCCGTGGTGATGATGGTCTCCACCTGCTCGTCCTCGATGGGTAGCGGGGACACCCCCGCCATGCTCAGGCACTGATTAATCAGGGCCAGGAGCAGGATGATGGTCCGGGCAATGGTGCCCGCGCTGATCTTGTTAGTTGTCATGGTATGTACCTCCATCAAATCAAATTAAGCCGGTCCAGCACCACGGCCAGCTCCTGCCGGGTGACCGGGTCTGTAGGCCGAGTGCCGTCCAGCACACCCTTGCTCTTGGCCTTTTCCCAGGCCGCAGCGGCCCAGTCGGCGGCGGGTGTGCCGATGATTTGGTCAGGCTTCTCCCTGCTGCACAGCGCCAGGAACGCCTCCCAGCCCCCCTTGGTCCCCCGGATGGTCCTGGGGCAGTCCTTGCCGTTCCAGTGGTTGTGCTGCACCACGTGGTCCAAGGGGATGCCGTGCTCACCCATCAGCAGCCGCACCAGGGCGGCGGCGTTGCGCTTGGACGCCTCAAAATCACCGCCCGCGTTGACACAGATCTCGACGCCAATGCTGGTGGTGTTACCGGGCCCGTCTGCGCCGTCCCCGGCGTGATAGGCCGTCTCACCGTCGGGCAGGTGCTGAACAATGGCGTGGTCGTCCACGGTATAGTGCCAACTCACCTGACCCGCCTCGGCGCTGTCGCTCTTCAGGTATGTCCCGTGGGCCGCCGCATCCGCCGTGGCGGGCTGCGTGGCCGACCCCAGGACGCTGTAAACGGCGCCGCTTCCGTTTCCCCTTGGGGCGGGTCAGCCTGTCCCTGCGGCAGGCGCTTGCGGTCCAGGCCGCTTGCTGCGCTCCGCTTGCGCGTCCCGTCTGCGACGGGTCCAAAATGACCGGGCGGGAACGTTCCCCGCCGCGTTAAGAAAGGATCGTTACCATGAAGGTTTACAAATATGGCGATAACGTGGATACCGACGTGATCATCCCCGCCCGGTATCTGAACGCTCCCGACGAGAAGTCTCTGGCCTGCCATTGTATGGAGGATATCGACGCGGGTTTTGCTTCCACCGTAGAGAAAGGCGATATCGTGGTGGCTGGGGCCAACTTTGGCTGCGGCTCCTCCCGGGAGCATGCGCCCATTGCGCTGCTGAATATGGGGGCCGCCGCTGTGCTGGCGGACTCCTTTGCCCGTATTTTCTTCCGCAACGCTATCAATCTGGGCCTGCCCTGTGTGGTGTGCAAGGGCCTGGCCGGCGCTGTGGAGGGTGGCTGGCATGTGTCGCTGGACCTGGAGGCCGGCACTGTTACGGTGGCGGAGAGCGGGGCGGTGCTGCCTTGTGAAAAGCTGGGGGACCAGGCCTGGAAGATCCTGGCCGCTGGCGGCATCAAGCCTATGATGCGTCACCGCTTCGGGAAATAATCGAAATATAAAAAGGGGCCGCCGCAAGGTTTTTAGTCTTGCGGCGGCCCTCTGCCTGGGGGCTACTCCATGCCGTGGAGCAGGTCCCAGGCTTTTTTTGCCACGGCGGGGAGCAGGTCATAGACAATCATCAGATCCCCATTTTTCAGTTTCAATGTCTGGGGGGTTACGGGAATATAGGTCAGGTCGTTGTCCCCGTCCTTTCTGGGGGCCACCTCCAGCAGGCATTCCCAGGCCGCCTGATACAGCTGCTCCTCCGGCGGAAGCTTGGCAAATTCCGCCCGCTTTTTCCGCGCTGCCTGCAGAGTCGTTACGCTGCCGGCTATGCCGCACAGAATTGCCGCCAGGCCCATGACCCGCAGGGCTGTGGCCCCGCTCCAGCATAGGATGGATACGATGATGCCAAATAGCAGCACCAGAAGAAAGGGCAGCAGCTTTTTCCCCACCCCTCCGCGCTGGGCCAGTCTGTCCAGGTAGGCCTGGGCGCAGTCCCGGCAGATAGCGTAGTCCTGAAACAGGCCCAGTGCCTGCACCCGTTTCTCGCCCCCCAGATCCCGGATATGAAGGGTCTGGACCTCCAGCACCCGAAAGGGAAATTCCGCAGCGGCGCCGCATTTGAGACATTCAGCCATGGTGTGCTCTCCTTTGGGAAAGGGCGCTGCCTCCCGGCAGCGCCCTTATAGATATAAGGTGAATTTGCTTTACAGCAAACCGCCCATGAGGGACAGCATCAAGCTGCCGATGATAAGAATGATGGCGCCGCCCAGGCGGGAGGAAATCTGTGCGAAGGGCATGAGCTCCATACGGTCAGCGGCGGACAGAACGGCCACGTCGCCGGTGCCGCCCATGTTGGCCATGCACAGGCCCGACGTAATGGCTCCCTCCACGGGGTAGAAGCCCACCAGCTTGCTGATAAACCACGTGGCCAGGATGCATCCCACCAGGGTAGCGGTGACAAGCAGCAGGTATGTGAGGGACATGTTTTCAATGACGGTGGCGAGATCCGTGTACACAAAACCGATGGAGAACAGTACGCAGGGGACGGATACCTTCATCAGGAAATTATACCACTGACGGCAGTCCTTTGCCATCTGCTCAGGTACAAGCTTGAAGATATTGCACACGGCGCAGGCGATAATCGTCCAGGCGTAGTAGTGGATGGAGGGCACCAGCAGGTTAATCAGTCGGCCAATGCCGAAGAAGGTGCCGGAGATGATGAAGCCGCGGCCCATGCTCAGCAGGTCGGGGGCCTCAGTGGGGGCTTCCTCGGCGGAGAAGTTGGCGGTATTGCGCATCAGCTGGCCATGGCCGGTGGTGCTGGGCATCTTGTTGCCGATACCCTTGAGCACGCCGGCGGCCACGACGGCAAGAGCGTTGCCGATGACCACTGCGGGCATCATGATGGTCAGGTAATAGTCGCTGCCCTGACTCATTGCCTCGCCGTAGGCGGCGGCGGTGGGGACAGCGCCGGCGGCCTGGCCTTTCCTTATTCTCTGGGAGTGTCCCGGACCGAGATAGTT
>USMP01000243.1 GCA_900555795.1 uncultured Eubacteriales bacterium | reverse complement strand
CTTCCCATGGCCGGAACGATAAAGGGGCTGGCCCCTCTGCTCTTAACAAAATCCACGATCGCCTTGGTGATGATATCCACATTGCGGATCCCCCGGCTCCCCGCCGTGACGGCCACGGACATACCCGGACGGAGTTTGGAGTAAAAGGGCTCCCGGCCCATCTCCCGGGCCACCGCGTCAGGGATTTCCTCCGGGGAAATCCTATCCCGGGGGAAGTGCTGCCGGGCCCTGAACATAGGGGGAACAGGCACCGGCGCCAGAAGTTTTGATACCACGCCGTCCCGCCTGACATCCACAGAAATACGCCTCCTTTTCCATCAGGTAATGGGCGCCGGGTTAAAAATGCAGAGATCGTTGTGGAAGCCGTACTGATCGGAGTAGGGCTCCTTGACGCCGCTGGCCACGTCCAGGATATAGGAAAAGAGTTCCTCGCCCACCTCGCTGAGCGTCTTTTCCCCGGTGGCGATGGGGCCGGCGTTGACATCGATCATATCAAACCAGTGCTCCTTCATCTCGCTGCGGGAGCAGACCTTGATCACAGGGGCCACGGACAGGCCGTAGGGGGTGCCCCGGCCAGTCATAAACACCTGCAGGCCGATGCCGCTGGCCAGCTGGGAGGGCCCGCAGACAATATCGCTGGCCGGCGTGGCAGCATAGATGAGGCCGGTTTTCGTAGGCCGCTGGGCCGGGGAGAGCACCTCCACAATGGGGGAGGTACCGCTCTTGGCGATAGAGCCCATGGCCTTTTCCACAATATTGGCCAGGCCGCCCTTCTTGTTGCCCGGGGTGGGGTTGGCGTCCCGATCCACACCGCCGGCCTCCAGATACGCATCGTACCAGCGCATCTCCGCGGCCAGCCTGTCCCGGGTGGCCGCGTCCGTGCACCGGGCAGCCAGCAGCTGGATGCCGTCGCGCACCTCCGTCACCTCGCTGAACAGCACGGTGCCGCCCCCTTTGACCAGCATGTCGGCGGCGTAGCCGGCGGCCGGGTTGGCGGTAATGCCGGAGAAGGAGTCGCTGCCGCCGCACTGCATCCCAATGACCAGTTCACGCAGGGGCAGTTCCTGCCGTCTCCGCCGGTTCAGCCGCTCCAGCTTCCGCTCCGCCATGGACAATATGGCGTCCATCATGGCGTCGTGGCCGGGATAATCCTGCAGGGTCAGCACATTCTCCGGCGTAATGTCCTCGGGAGGGAGCACCATATCATAGGTAAGCTTCTCACAGCCCAGCCCCACCACCATGATCTCGCCGCCAAAATTGGGGTGGCGGATTAGGTTGGTCACAGCCCGGATGGGGATATGGGCCTCCCGGGCCTTGATGGCCACCCCGCAGCCGTAGGGGTGCGTCACCGCCACCACCCCGTCCACATGGGGGTACCGGGGCAGCAGTTCCCGCTTAATCCGCTCCACCGCCACATTCAGCACGCCCGCAACGCACTGCACGGTGGACACAATGCCCAGCAGGTTCCGGGTCCCGGCCCAGCCCCTTTCATTCGGGTAGCCCATCCAGGTCTTTCTCGGCGGGTCCGGCAGCTTGTCCATGGGCACGATGTTGGTCCCGTAGGGCAGGTCCTCCAGCCCGGGGGACTCCGGCAGATCCAGCATGTGCTCGTTGATCCAGCTTCCCCTGGGAATGGCCGCCTTGGCATACCCCAGCACCATGCCGTAGCGGACGACCTGGCCGCCCTGGGGAATCTCACACAGGGCGATTTTATGCGCCTGGGGAATGGGCTGCGCGGCGACGACGCCGGGCAGCACCTGCGTACCGGCGGCAATATCGTGGACAGCGATGGCAACATTATCTTCCTTGTGCATCTTAACATACAGTGGTTGACTCATACTAACTTCTCCTCAGGTACAAAACTTATCTATACTATACTCCACTGGTAAAGCAAAGTAAAATGAAAGCGCTTAGAGCCGTCTCAATTTTACTTCCCGTGTCGTCAGCGCCCCAAAAGTCGGGCCGGCGGGGCGTGGATGGCATGGGCAAAAATTTTTAATGGGAGAGAGCGGCGCCGCCGCTCTCTTTTTTACCACCGGAGGTCACAAGAAAACCGCTGCAAGTCCCCGCAAAAAGGCTTGCAGCGGTACTCGTGGCGGCCGGGGGCTGACCCGATCCGGCATATTTCGTTCCGGCGCCGCGCACGCCGGCCAGCTGGGGCCCCCGGCCGAGGGGAGGGAATGTATTGTCAGTCCAGAAGGCCCGCCGCTTTCATTGTGGACACAAAGCCCTGGCGGGCGGCGCCCTCCGGTGTGGGCAGGGTGGGCAGATAGGGGGCGCCCACGCCCCGCCCGCGCAGGTTGGCCATATCCTTGGCAGCCACGGGGAAGCTGGCCGCATCCATGGACAGGCGCACGGGATTGAGTGTATACTGGGCCTCCAGGCTGCCGGACAGATCGCCGGCCACAAACTTGCTATAGACGGCTGTAATCAGTTCCGGCATAAAGTTGGCCGCGGTGCACACGCCGCCCACCGCCCCGTGGCACAGGCTGGCGTAGAGCAGGGTATCCTTCCCGCCCAGAACCTTGAAGCCCAGATCCCTGGTCCGGCGGATGAATTCCGAGGTCTGGGTCATATCGCCGCTGGTGTCCTTCATGCCCACAATGTTGGGCACCTTCCGGGCCAACTCCTCCACCAGGGCGGCGGAGAGGGTATAGCCCACCCGGCCGGGGTTGTTGTAGAGCAGCACGGGAGTGTCCGGCACACTCTGGGCGATGGCCTGAAAGTGGCGGAAAAGTTCGTCATAGGTGGGCTTGAGGAACATGGGCTGGAGCACGCTGACACCCGCGGCCCCCTGGTCCGCGGCCATCCGGGCCAGCCGGCAGCACTTCTTGGTGCTGATGGCGCCGATGCCGAAGTAGACGGGGACGCGCCCGGCGGTCTGGTCCAGTATAATGCCCAGACCCCGCCGCATCTCGTCCTCCTCCACCATGTAAAATTCGCCGTTGCTGCCAAAGGCCAGAATGCCCAGCACGCCTCCCGCAATGACATAGTCTACCTGGGCGCGCAGCGCCGCCTCGTCAATGCGCTCCTCATCGTCAATAGGCGTCAGAATGGGGACAATTACGCCTCTGATAAAATCCGTATCCATCCGTTTCTGGTCCCCCGCCGCTTACAGGCTCTCAATACCGGTAAGTTTCTTATAGTACTTGATGATGGAACTGTGGTCGTCCTGGCCGCAGCCCTGGTTGTGCAGCCACTGGAGCACCTCCTGCACAGCGGCGGTC
>USMP01000242.1 GCA_900555795.1 uncultured Eubacteriales bacterium | reverse complement strand
TCTCAACCTCGGATCGCGGAATATAGGGCGGATTGCTGACAATACACTGAAACTCCCCAATCGCCTTGGGAGGCGGCGCCAGGGCGTCCATGGTCATGACAGACACCCGGGCGGTGAGGCCGTTGCGGCGAATATTCTGCCGGCAGATGCGGACCGCAGGCTCGGAAATCTCCCCCAGCAGCACCCGGCTCTCCGGGGCGTTGGCGGCCACCGCCAGCCCCACGCAGCCGCTGCCGGCACAGAGGTCCAGCACCCGGCACTTCCCCTGGCTCCGGGCATATGCGATGGCCTGGGCGGCCAGCACCTCCGTGTCCACCCGGGGAATCAGCACCGCCTCGCTGATGTCCAGCGGCAAACCGTAAAATTCCCACTCTCCGATGAGGTAGGCTACCGGCTCCCCATGGAGGTGCCGCTCCACCAGGGCGTTTACCGCCGCCTCCGTCTCCGGGGCCACGTAGAGGGGCGCGTCCCGAAAGAACTCCTCCCGGGTCTTGCCGCTGCCGCAGCACACCAGTTCCCGGGCCTCCAGCCCGGCGGAGGTGATCCCCGCCTGCCGCAGCCGCCGGCGTACATCCAGATAGAGATTGTTGTATGTAATAGCCATCGTATCTCTCCCAGAGGCCCACACAAGCCCCCCTATGATTGCTAATCGTATTTCTTGTTTGATATATTCCGATTTGTAATGACTCTACCAGCGATCCTTCCCCTTCTCTTCCGGGATTACCAGCTCCAGCGCCTGAATGGCCACCTCAATCATGGAATCGTCCGGCTCAAAGGTGGTGAAATTCTGCATCCAGAGGCCGGGGCGGGCCAGGAAGTTGGTGAGGGGATTGTCGTGGCCTCCCACGTAGCGGTTGAACTCATAGGTGATGCCCACCACCAGAGGCAGCAGCACCAGCTGGACCAGCATCCGCAAAAACACATTTCCCACGGGGAACAGGGCGAACACCACCGTGTTCACCAGAATCGCCACAATGATGACCACCAGCATAAAGCTGGTGCCGCAGCGGGGATGGTGCTTTGGCTGGACGCGGACATTCTCCACCGTCAGTTCCAGGCCCTTCTCATAGCAGAAAATCGTCTTATGCTCCGCCCCGTGGTAGGAGAACACACGGCGGATATCCTTCATGCGGGACACCAGGATCAGGTAGGTCATAAAGATGGCGATCCGGAGCACCGCATCCACCAGATTCCGCACCAGCACGCTGGGCGTCACCAACTCCACAAAGCTGGCCAAAAAGGTGGGCAGCAGCATAAAAAGGCCGATGGAAAAGGCCACCGCCAGCACCACGGAAAAGCCGATGAGCACCTTCTCCATCTTCTCATTGCCCAGCTTCTCGTCCAGCCACTTCTCAAATTTGGAGGGCTCCTCCACCCCCGCCTCCTCCGGGTAGTAGTCGGCGGAGAACATAAGGGCCTTCACCCCCTTGACCATGCTGTCCAAAAAGGTGACGCTGCCCCGGATCAGCGGCAGGCCCAAAATCGGGTACCTGTCCCGGATCAGCTTCAGTTCCTCCTCCCTGACCACCAGCCCCTCAGGGCCCCGGACCACGATGGCCTGCTTCTCCGGCCCCCGCATCAAAATTCCCTCAATAAGCGCCTGCCCGCCGATGGTGGTGCGGAAAGCGCCGCTCTGCTTGTCTGCCATATGTGCTGCCTTTCTCAATCTATAGTATACCACGGACATGGCCGTTTTGCAACATCCGTTCGAATTCATTTCAGGTTCTGGGCAGGCGGATGGTCACAACCGTGCCGCCGCCATCCGCATTGCCGATGGTAAACGTGCCCTCGTGCAGGCGGATAATCTCATCACACACCGCAAGGCCAATGCCGCTGCCCCGGGCCTTGGAGGAGCCCTTGTAAAATTTCTGCTTCACAAAGGGCAATTCGCCCTCCGGAATGCCCGGGCCGTAATCCCGGACGGCAATGGTCAGGCTGTGCTCATCGCCGGTAACGGCGGCATCGATGCGCTTGCCGGCTCCGCCGTGCTTGGCGGCGTTGTCCAGCACATTGCAGAACACCTGCTTGAGCCGCTCCGGGTCCCCGGGGATGGGATCGAACGCATCCTCCCCGCCGTCGTAGTTCAGCGCAATATCCTCCTGCTTGAACAGTTCCCTGTAGGTGTAGATGGCGTCCTCAAACTCCGCCTGCAGGTCCACCTGCTCAATGCGCAGGGTGAAGCGGCCATCCTCCATCTTGGAAAAGTCCAGCAGTTCCTCCACCATGGTGGTCAGCCGCCGGGACTCCTTGAGGATGATGCCCACTCCCCGCTTCAGCTGCTTCGGGTCGTTGTCCTCCAGCAGGGTCTCCCCCCAGCCATTGATGGCGGTAAGGGGGGTGCGCAGTTCGTGGGAGACAGAGGAGATGAACTCGGACTTGATCCGCTCCCCCTTGCTGATCTGGCTGGACATATTGTTGATAGCGTCGATAAGCTGGCCGATCTCGTCCCGGTAGTGGTTTTCCATCTGGGTGCCATAGCTGCCCCCGGCAATGCGCTTGGCCACCTCCGTTACCTCCGCCACCGGCTCCACCACGTTGTTGATAAACACCATATTGGAGACATAGACCATAGCCAGGGCGATCACCAGCAGCAGCGCCGCCACCACGATCGCCAGACCGATCGCGGCGATCACGACCGTCCGATTACCGCCCTTTGCCTTGTTCGCTTTACTCATACGCTGTAAACTCCTCTTTTGAATCCATTTTACCGGTGACCGGGGGCGCGCCATCGCCGCGCCATTCCGCTGCATTGCGGCCGATTCAACAGGCATTATTGTAGCATAAAGCGGATGCTTCCGCAATGTAAAAAGGGCCGGACTTCGGTAAAAGTCCGGCCCGGCCGATCACTGGGGCTTCTGGTTGTTGAACTTGGCGTAGGCGGTGCTCACTTTGCTCTCGGGCGCCTGTTCCACCTGATACCAGCCCTTCTGCTGGGCGGTCTTGAACAGCTCGGTCTGGGTCTTATGGCCCTGATTGAGGATGTTCAGGTACTCGTCCCGCAGCTGCACATTGACGCACTCGGAGGCAAAGGTATCGTAGTTGGAGGACATCTTCTTCTCCGCAAAAATCAGGTCTGTGATCCGCTCCTGGTCGTTCATGGTCGTCCCTCCTCTTTATTACTTCAAAAAGTTCAGCAGTGTTTCAAAATTCTGCTTATGCTGGCTGGCGTACTGCTGGAAGCAATTCTTCAGATCGGCCTCGGTACACTCCTGGGCGGCGGCCTGGTACTTGC
>USMP01000241.1 GCA_900555795.1 uncultured Eubacteriales bacterium | reverse complement strand
GTCGTGGCGCAGCCGGACGGGCCGAAAGTACACGTGGCGGCTTTTAAAGTCGCCGCCCCCCTGGTCGTGCCAGCCGCTGGCGTGGTCCACCAGACGGGTAGGGTCCAGTTCCCACAGGATCTGGGTAATCTGAAGGCTGTCGAACTGGCCCCAGCCCTCGTTGAAGGGCACCCACGCCGCCAGGGAGGGGGTATTGTACAGCAGGTCCACTGTGTCGCCCAAATCCTGGACAAACTGGTCCCGGCTCTCCTCGTCCTCCCGGCCGAAGCGGCGGTAGTTCCGGTCGGACAGGTGGATGCCCAGGAAGGGCAGCACCTGGATCACCAGAGGGTTGAGGTGGCTGCCGCCGCTGACCATATCCTGAAAGACGACCATGCCCAGCCTGTCGCAGTGGTAATACCAGCGCAGGGGCTCAATTTTAATGTGCTTGCGCAGAAGATTGAAGCCCAAATCCTTCATGGTCTGGATATCGTGGATCATGGCCTCGTCGGCGGGGGCGGTGTACAGGCCGTCGCTCCAGTACCCCTGATCCAGCACGCCGGAGAGAAAGAGGGGCTTGCCGTTGAGGGCAAAGACGCTCTTCCCGTCCACCTCCGCCCGGCCGAAGGACCGCATGGCGAAGTAGCTGTCCACCCGGTCCCCGCCGGGAAGGGTGATGGTCACGTCGTAGAGGAAGGGGTCCTCCGGGCTCCAGGGGCGGAAGTGCTGGTCCAGGATCAGGGCCTCGGCAGAGCCGTCCGCCTCCGCCCACTCCTCAGCGATGACCACGCCCTCCTTCCGCACCACAATATTGGCCCCCTGGGGCTGGTCCGCTTTGATTGCAAAGCGGACCCTTTTTTCGTCGTACAGGGGGGTAAGGCGCACCGACTTTACATAGTTTTCCGGCACCGATTCCAGCCAAACCGTCTGCCAAATGCCGCTCTGGGGGGTGTACCAAATACCGCCGGGGGTGAAACTCTGCTTGCCGTAGGCGTGGCAGGAGCGGGAGGTGGCGTCCTCCACCGCCGCCACCAGGGTGTTTTCCCCGTCAGCGAGGCGGTCGGTGATGTCGCAGGTGAAGGGCAGGTAGCCCCCGGCGTGCTCTCCCGCCAGTTCCCCGTTGAGGAATACCTGACAGGTCTGGTCCACCGCCCCAAAGTGGAGCAGCACCCGGTCCTTCCGGAAGCCCGCCGGCAGGGAGAAGGTCCGCCGGTACCACAGCCGGTCCCCCGGCGACACCTGGCGGCCCACCCCGGAGAGAAGGCTCTCCGGGGAGAAGGGGACCACAATTTCCCCGTCGTACTCCGAGGGGGCCTGGCCGCCGGGACGGATGGCGTACTGCCAGCGACCGTTGAGGTTGAGGAAGCTGTCCCGGCGCAGCTGGGGCCGGGGATACTCCGGCAGGGGGTGGTCCCGGTCCAGGGTTTCCCCCCAGGGGGTAAAGAGGGGACGCAAATGGCGCTCCCCTCCGCCCTGGCGGCAATGGAGCCGCCACAGGGGCAGGGCGATAAGCAGCAGCACCACCCCGGAGAAGAGGAAAATCTCCGGAGTGGGCACCTCCTTCACCACGCCCAGTTCCTCATAGGTGCGGCCTGTGCTCTCAATGACGGCGGCGCCGATGTAGGGCCCCGTCACCATGGGCAGCAGCACCTGGAAGAGGATGCGGATGCCCTGAAACTGGCCTGCCTTGGCGGGGGGCGTGTGGTCCCGGATCAGACCCTGGATACAGGCGGACAGGACCATGCTGGCCCCCAGCATCACCGTGCCCCAGAGCATGACGGCCCCCATGCTCCGGGCAAAGAACATGCCCAGAAGGCCCGCAAAGGCGGTGCCGGCCGCCGGCGCCGCCAAACGCAGCTTGCCCCGCTTGTCAATGCTCCGTCCGCAGGCCACGCTGATGGCACTGGCCGCCGTCAGCACCACCGCCAGAACCAGGGCGTAGTTTTCGATCCCCAGATACCGCTGGATGTAGATGATGAGGTAGGGCATGTACACCTGCTGGCTGGCGGCGTAGATGGCCAGGGCCAGAAGGCTCAGGTACAGTTCCGGGTTGGCCAGGGCCACCGAGGGCCGCAGGCCGTAAAGCACGCTGGCCAGATAGCCGCCTTGGCCCCGCTCCAGCCCCGGCTGCTCCCGGATCAGCACCCGGCCCAGAACGCCGCCCAGCATGGTCAAGGCCCCCACGATGACAAAGAAGGTCCCCCACCGGCCGGAGGCGGTGAGGCCGTCCAGGGAGCCGAAAACCACCAGCATGGCCATAAGCGGCATAATGGCCAGCACCGCCTCCACCCGGCCCCGGTTCTCCCGGGCCGTTACGTCCGTGACCCAGGCGTTGAAGGCGGCGTCGTTGGCGCTGCTGCCGAAGAAGGTCATGACGCAGTCCAGGATGATGACGGCGGCCGCTGCCGCACCCACGGCCCGGGCGGGGCCCACCAGGCGCGCCATGCCCTCCACCGATACCAGGGCGAAGGCCATGACGGAGAGGCCCCAGAGCAGATAGCCGTAGACGATGACCTCCTTGCGCCGGCCCAGCTTGTCCGTCAGCGCGCCCATCAGCGCTGTGGTGACGGTGGCCACCACGGCGCTAGCGGCCACCATGGCGGCGATTTTTCCGGTGTCGCCGGTAATGGTGTTGTAGAGGAATACGTTGAAGTACATGTTCTCGATGACCCACGCCAACTGGCCGATCAGACCGAAGGCCAGCAGCGCCAGCCAGGTGCGCGGACCCAGGGCGCCTGCACGATTTTGTCCCATATCCGATCCCCTCTCCCCTGTTTATTTCGCGTCGAAAACCACTATATCTTGATTATACGGCCCCGGTGCTTATCCTGCAAGTAGTGTTTGTCCGCAGACGGCGAACAGCATAAAAATATATAAAAATTTAACTGTAGACAGAATTCTACAAAATTTACGCGCTGTCTTGCCTATACTGTTCTCAGAGAGCGGCAAGGTTCGCTAGATTTCGGCAGGGTCCGTCCTCTTCCGCATTCCACACCTTCGCTGCCCTCTGTATACATATCCTGCTCCTGTGGGACAACTATGGAGGAAATATCATGAATTATCAAAAAGAGTATGCCACACTGGTCGGACAGGTGGATACCGTTATTTCCGTGCTGGAACGCTGCGCCCCTCATGATTTGGTGGTCAAAAAAGCGGAAGCGCTGCTGATTGCGGCGCTTCAGGAGGCGGAAGAACGGTACGTATCTCCAGTGGAGGAAAGGTAGCGGGTAGCTTGCGGCAAGGCTGTTGTTGTGTGTA
>USMP01000240.1 GCA_900555795.1 uncultured Eubacteriales bacterium | reverse complement strand
TATGGCGTTGTACAGGATCAGCAGGCCATGCGGGAGGATGGCCTCTCCCCATGTGCGTTTCAGTATCAGGTCCCATGCTGTTAAATTCCGGATGATTTCGACACAATTGACGCCGGTGTGCTGCTGACGCTGAACGAGTGTTTCAGCGCCGCTAAAAACTTCCGCGCGAAGGATCAGGATGTGTTGGTTTATGGGGCAGGTCCCATGGGACTTGCCACCATGAAATATATGCGCTACCTGGGCGCCAAAACCATTACAGGAGTCGATTCCGTGGAAGAACGGCTGCAGATGGCCAGACCCCTCTCCGGCGCAGACCGCACGATCAACTTCCAGCAGGAGGACAAGAATCAGGCTCTGGAAGGGGAACTGTTTGACCGGGTAATTGATATTGTGGGACTGACCTCCATTTTGCTGGAGGGCTCTCAACATCTGCGGCCCTATGGCATTCTTGGCTCTATGGGCGTTTTGCGAAATACAGACGCTCTGCTGGACGTGACCGCACTGAAAAACAACACCCTGCTGCAAATGCTGAACTTCCCCTATGGGCAGTATGAAATTACGTCGGAAAATGTGGCGTTGATCCGCAGCGGCTTTATCCATCCCAAGGATTTCTATTCCCATGTGCGAAAGCCGGAGGAAATTCAGGACATTCTGGAGTTGGTGAAAACCAAGCAGGCGCTGAAAGTGGTCATTGACTTCGATTAATTTTTCCCCAAGGGAAACACGGCAGCACAGGTGCTGCATTTGCTTCTCTGTGTTCTCCAGGCAAAGCAACTGAGCCGGCGAACCCAAAAGGTCCGCCGGCTCAGTTGCTTTACAAAACCGCGTTTCGCGGCACGCCAGACTGGCGACCGTCAGTCAATCAGGCTCTTGCCGTCCATCTCAGGTGGACAGGCAAGGCCCATAATGTCCAGAATTGTAGGAGCGATATCCGCCAGGCGGCCGGGGTGCAGCTTGGCGTCGGCGCCCACCAGGATAAAGGGCACCAGATTGGTGGTGTGAGCCGTCATGGGGGAGCCGTCGGCCTTGCTCATCTCCTCGGCGTTGCCGTGGTCGGCAGTAATCATGGCGATGCCGCCCATGGCCCTGGTGGCGTCCACCACCTTGCCCACACAGGCATCCACCGTTTCCACCGCCTTCACGGCGGCCTCAAATACGCCGGTGTGGCCCACCATATCGCAGTTGGCAAAGTTCAGAATCACCACGTCATAGGCACCGGACTCGATGCGCTCCACACACTTGTCCGCCACCTCCTCCGCGCTCATCTCCGGCTGGAGATCGTAGGTTGCCACCTTGGGAGAGGGGACCAGCACCCTGTCCTCCCCCGGGAACACAGCCTCCACACCGCCGTTGAAGAAGAAGGTCACGTGGGCATACTTCTCCGTCTCGGCAATCCGCAGCTGGGTCATACCCATCCTGCTAAGGTACTCCCCCAGGCCATTGGCCACCTGGATGCGGGGGAATGCCACCTGAACGCCCGGCATGGTGGCGTCATACTCGGTGGTGCAGACGTAGGTCAGAGGAAAGAATTCCCGCTGAAACCCGTCAAAGGAGGGATCCACAAAAGCGCGTG
The DNA here is from genome assembly GCA_900555795.1 of uncultured Eubacteriales bacterium. Taxonomy (GTDB): domain Bacteria; phylum Bacillota; class Clostridia; order Oscillospirales; family Oscillospiraceae; genus Pelethomonas. Next base: position 1,674 of record USMP01000240.1, on the reverse strand, counting down.
TAATCTCCCGGGCCCGGTCGGGGCGGAAGTTGAAGAAAATAATGCTGTCGTTATCGGAGATGGTGCCCTCGCTGTCGCAGACCACCGGCTCCACAAATTCGTCCGTCACATTATTGGCGTAGGATTTGGCCACCGCGTCCACGGGGTCGCTGTTCTGGATGCCCCTGCCATAGACCATGGCGTCGTAGGCCTGCTCCAGCCGGTCCCAGCGCTTATCCCGATCCATGGCGTAGTAGCGGCCCATCACCGTGGCAATTTTGCCCACGCCAATCTCTCTGCACTTGGCCACGGCCTCCGCCACAAAGTCCTTGCCGCTGGTGGGGGACACGTCCCGGCCGTCCAGGAAGGCGTGGACATACACCTTCTTCAGCCCCCGAATCCTGGCCATCTTCAGCAGGGCCCACAGGTGGGTGGTGTGGGAGTGGACGCCGCCGTCGGACAGGAGGCCGTAGAGGTGGAGGCTGCTGCCATTTTTCAGGCAGGCATCCATGGCGGCGCAGTAGGCGGGATTCTCAAAAAAGCTGCCGTCCTCAATGGAGCGGCTGATCCGGGGCAGGTCCTGGTACACCACCCGGCCACCGCCGATGTTGGTGTGGCCCACCTCGCTGTTGCCCATCTGCCCGGCGGGCAGGCCCACGTCCAGCCCGGAGGCGGAGAGGGTGGTATGGGCGCAGGTGGCGAAAAGCTGGTCCAGCACGGGGGTATTGGCGTGGGTCACGGCGTTGCCGGCCCCATCCTGCCCCAGGCCAAAGCCGTCCATAATGATCAATGTGGTAGGCGTCTTATTCATAACAACCTCGATTTCTATTTCCCGCTGAGGCCTGGCCTCGGCGGGAGCCCTAAATAATTTTACTTCCCCGGGCGAAATCAATCCGCCCTGCGGCAGGGCTTCGCTGCGCGAAACCCCTGTACGCGCCAGCAGACGCGGGTCTGCCCGCGCTCACCGGTGCGTCTCAGCAAAATTACTCCTGGTTGGCCGCGTTGATAATCTCCACAAACTGATCCGGCTTCAGGGACGCGCCGCCGATCAAGCCGCCGTCCAGGTCGGGCTGTGCCAGCAGTTCGGCGGCGTTCTTGGGATTCATGGAGCCGCCGTACTGGATGGTGACGGAGCGGGCCACCCGGGCGCCGTAGAGGCCGCGGATAATCGCGCGGATCGCGGTGCAGACCTCGGCGGCCTGCTCGGCGGTGGCGGTCTTGCCGGTGCCGATGGCCCAAACAGGCTCATAAGCGATGATGATTCTCTTCAGCTCTTCCTTGGAAACGCCGCCCAGGGCGATTTTGGTCTGCATGGCAACCAGCTCCGCGGTAATGCCCTGTTCCCGCTGCTCCAGGTATTCGCCTACGCAGAGGATCACGGTCAGGCCGGCGTCCAAACCGGCTCTGGTTCTCTTCTGCACGGTAACGTCGGTGTCGCCGAAATAGGTCCTGCGCTCGCTGTGGCCGGTGATGACGTACTGGACGCCCATCTCCTTAAGCATCACGGCGGAGATTTCGCCGGTGAAGGCGCCGGACTCGGCCCAGTGGCAGTTTTCAGCGCCAACGCCGATATTGGTGCCCTTGGTGGCCTCCAAAGCGGTGCACAGGTCCACATAAGGAACGCACACCACCACGTCGCAGCCGGCGTCCTTTACCAGAGGCTTAATTTCCTCCAGCAGGGCTTTGGCCTCAGAG
>USMP01000239.1 GCA_900555795.1 uncultured Eubacteriales bacterium | reverse complement strand
AGGCAAGAATGAGAAAAACGGCATAGCCGAAGCTATACCGTTTCTCTCTTGCCCCACGATGTTTTCTTATCGGGATGTGCCTTGCCGGGACGGCCGCTTTTTTGTCATAAAGTTTCAGGAATCCGTCAGAAGTATCCCGGTGCCCTATCAGGGCATGGTGGCCAGAACCTTGCTGATCTCGGCCCGGGTCATGGTGGCATTGGGGTTTAGCTTACCGTAGCTGCCGCCCACCACACCCAGAGACACCATCGTCTCGAAGTATGGCACAGCGTACGCCGGGATCTCACCGGCATCCACAAACTGGCTCAGATCCGCCGGCGCCACCGGCTCCATCTCCAGCCGGCCCAGAATCGTCATGGCCTGGGCGCGGGTCAGGGTTCCCTGGGGATCGAAGATCAGCTGGTCGCCGGCGGCGGCGCCTGTGATCAGGCCCAGGGTATATGCCGCGCGCACGGCGTTGGCGGCCCAGGCGTCCACCTTGTCCATATCAGCAAAGGGCACCTCCACAGCGGCGTAATCCTCGCCGTCCAGGCCCAGATAGCGCAGCATCAGCACCGCGAATTCAGCCCGGGTCACGCCCCGGTCCGGCAGGGCGTACAGCCCATCGTCCCGGGTCTCCCCGGTGAGCACGCCCCGGTGATACAGCGCCGCCATATAGGCCCCGCCCCAGTGACCCTCCGTGTCCGCAAAGGGGGAATCCGCGTCCAGCGTCACCGGGATCTCCAGCGCCATCTGTCCCTTGGTCACGGTAAGCATGCCGGCGCCCTCGGTATAGGCGGTGTGCAGAACGCCCTGGTCATCCACATAGCCCAGGGCCGGATCCAGCGTCCAGATCAGGTCGGCAGGCTCCACCTCCAGAGGGAGGTGTCCATAGGCGGCGGATACATTCAACTCCGCCTTGTCTCCAGGCACCAGAGTGAGGCTGGTGACAGGCGTCTCACCCCAGCGGATGGTCATCTCGTCGGGGGTATCGATGACCAGCAGTTCCAGGGATGTCTCCATCCGGTCCGCCACCGCGGTAATCGTCACCCAGCCACTCTGCTGGGGCGCGATAAACACATCGTCCACAATTTCCCCATCGGTGGCCCACAGGGACACCTCTCCATCCATGGGAAAATAGCTGGTATCCACCACATTGGCGTTCAGCGCCACCGTGTGGCCCGCCAGCACCACGGGAGCGTCGGCGGTGAGATAGATGTGGCTCTCCCGCTCCGTGCGCTCCCCGTCGGCCAGCAGCAGCAGGTGGTTCGTCACCTTCCGCTCCGCCTGATCGCTGGGGGAGTTGATCAGCCGGGAGACCGCGCTGTCGGGGGTGGAGGCCACCGCCGTGGTGGAACCGCCGCCGTCCAGGCACACCGCCGTCACGCAGCCCAGTTCCGCCATCCGCTGTGCCAGCACCTTCAAAGACGCGCCCATACTGTAGCCCGTCTGGCGGCCATCCACGGTGTAGAGAATCAATTCACCGGAGGCGGTGACGCCGGCGGCGGTGCGGGGGGCATAGCCCGCCTCAAAGCCGCTCTGCACCTGGCCGTTCTCCACCAACAGATACATGGCCCCCAGGGCCTCCTTCACCTCGTTCCAGGCGGGATCTCCCGCCAAAAATTCCACGGTGATCTCGTCGCCGGGGAAAAGGCTCCGCAGCTGCGCCAGACGCTCCGCGTTGCCGGTGGCGGCACAGGTGAGAACCACCTGACTCTCCTCCATCGCCACGGCCCCGGCGCCCTCCGTAATCTGCTCCACCTGAAGCGTCAAGGCCCCGCCCAAGGCAGTCTCTCCATCCACAATGGTGGCCAGAACACTGACGCCGGCGGTCGTCGCACCTGTGGTGTGATCGGAGCGGAAATCATAGGTCAAAAGCGTAATGCCCCCCTGCTCCACCCGGGGCTTATTCACCGCGGCCAGCGGCACGGCCACGCCCCCCATCCAGGCGGTAACACCGACGGCGGGCTTGCCCATCACCACGGTACCGTCCTCCCGGAAGCCCACGGCGTAGTAGTCGCCGGAACTGGAGAGAAGTTCCCCCTGGGAAATCAGCACCCCAAGGGGCCAGCCGTCGGTGGTGCTGTAAAAATCGCCGTTGACACCGCCTACCACCCGGTAGCCCTCCGCCTCCCGGGCCGCGGCAGCGGCGGATACGGTGAGCCGGTCGCAAACCGCCTCGCCATAGGACACAGCGGGGATTACGTCTTCCCCGGGAGAATAGGTGATGTAGTACTCATGGCGCAGCTGCTGGTAATAGCTGCTCCAATAGATGTTGTCGCTGAGGACGGCGCCGTCCTGCAGCTGGGTATTCTGGAGCCACACCTCCTGGCCATAGGCCTCGGAGTAGGCGGCCAGCGCCGTGGTGGGCGCCAGAGTCAATACCAGCGCCAGGGTCATCAATACTGCTGCTGCTCGTTTCATGGGTTCTCCTTTTCCGCAGGTGTGAATGTCCCCGCAGCATCCGCTGCGGGCAAGTAAAAGGTAGACATAACTATACCACAGCCACCAAAAAATGTCTACCTTCCCGCACTGGAAATCTTTCCCGATTTTGCACAAAAAAATCCACAGGCAGGATGGAGTTGCAAGGGGGACAAATCCGTGTTACACTAAAAATATCTCATACTTTAGAAACGCTCACGTCTATGGAATGGAGGAACGAGCCATGCAGCAACTGGAGAAACAGTACCATATCAACTGCGCCCCGGGAGATGTGGGGCGCTACTGTATTCTGCCCGGGGACCCGGGCAGGTGCCCCTCTATCGCCGCTCTCTTTGATGGGGCCGAACTGGTAAGTCAGAACCGGGAATATACCATCTATACCGGCACGCTTCTGGGGGAGAAGGTTTCTGTCTGCTCCACAGGCATTGGCGGCCCCTCGGCCGCCATCGCCATGGAGGAACTGACCGCCATTGGGGCGGACACCTTTATCCGGGTCGGCACCTGCGGCGGCATCGATCTGGCGGTACAGAGCGGGGACATCGTGGTGGCCACCGGCGCTATCCGCTTTGAACACACCAGCCGGGAATACGCCCCCATTGAGTTTCCGGCCGTGGCCGATTTCGGCATTACCGGCGCTCTGGTGGAGGCGGCCCGGGCCATGGGCAAAACCTGCCACACAGGGGTGGTCCAGTGCAAGGACAGCTTTTATGGCCAGCACAGCCCGGCCCGGATGCCTGTCAGCTATGAACTGCTGAACAAGTGGGAGGCCTGGAAGCGCCTGGGGGTCAAGGCCAGCGAGATGGAGTCCGCCGCCCTTTTCGTGGTGGC
>USMP01000238.1 GCA_900555795.1 uncultured Eubacteriales bacterium | reverse complement strand
GATTTTACCATCCTCAATCTGATAAACGGTCGCGTCGGATTTGTAGAGATCAACGGGCAAAAACTCAATGCCGCGCGCGAGCATCTCGTTGACAATCTGCAAAATGGTGAGCTGATCCTCCTCTTTCGCGGAGGCGTCCTTGCCCTTTGCCATCAGCTCATCCATTTTGCGCTTGACCGCTGAACGCCCCGCCACGGCTGACACCGCGTCAAGATCGCCGCCGCGCACGGTAAGAAGCGCCGCGTAATATTCCAGCGGCCGGTAGATTTTATACCAGCCCAAGCGCAGCGCGGCGCTGACATAGGCCGCGGCGTGCGCCTTGGGGAACATGTATTTGATTTTCAGGCAGGACTCAATATACCATTCCGGCACGCCGTGATCCCGCATCGCCTGGTAATGCTCCTCGGTCAGCAGCTTTTTCGCCTTTCCCTTACGTGTGATCTCCATAATCTTAAAAGCCATTTTCGGCTCCAGCCCCTTATGAAGAAGATACGTCATGATACTGTCGCGGGTACCGATCACCTCTGAAATGGTACAGGTCTTATTGGCGATCAAATCCTGGGCGTTGCCGATCCAAACGTCGGTGCCGTGGGACAGGCCGGAAACCTGCAGCAGGTCGGAAAAGGTTTTTGGTTGGGAATCGATCAGCATCTGGCGCACAAAATGGGTTCCTACCTCCGGCAGAGAAAAGGTTCCGGTTTGGGAATCAATATCCTCCGGCTCCACTCCCAAGGCCTTGGTCGAGGTAAACAGGGACATTACCTCCGGGTCGCTCATGGAAACATCCATCACGTTGATGCCGGTATAATCCTCCAAATAACGGTAAATAGAGGGAACATCATGGCCCAGCTCATCCAGCTTGCAGATGGTATCGTGAATGGAATGGAAGTCGAAGTGGGTGGTGATATTATCAGAGTTCTGGTCGTTGGCGGGATGCTGCACCGGGCAGAAGTCGTAAACCTCCATGCCTCTGGGCACGACCACCATGCCGCCGGGGTGCTGGCCGGTGGTGCGCTTGACGCCCACACAGCCCAGGGCCAGGCGGTTCTCCTCGGCGTGGCCGGGGTTCAGGCCCCGGGCCTCCAGGTACTTCTTCACATAGCCATAGGCGGTTTTCTCCGCCACGGTGCCAATGGTCCCCGCCCGGAACACCTGGGTCTCACCAAACATCTCGATGGCGTGGCGGTGGGCCCGGGCCTGGTACTCGCCGGAAAAGTTCAGGTCGATATCCGGCACCTTCCCGCCTCCAAAGCCCAGGAAGGTCTCGAAGGGGATGTCGAAGCCATCCTTCACATATTTCGTCCCGCAGACCGGGCACACCTTGTCCGGCATATCGGCCCCGCAGCCGTAGGACCCGTCTGTGATAAACTCGCTGCCCTTGCACTTGGGACAGCGGTAGTGGGGCGGCAGGGCGTTGACCTCAGTGATACCGGACATGTAGGCCACCAGGGATGAGCCCACAGAGCCACGGGAGCCCACCAGGTAGCCGTTTTCCAAGGACCGCTGCACCAGCTTCTGGGCGGACATGTATACCACATCGTACTTGCCCAGAATGCCCCCCAGTTCTACGTTGAGGCGATCCACGATCAGCTGGGGCGGGTTCTCGCCGTAGAGTTCGTGGACCTTGTCCCACACCAGGCGGTTCAGATCCTCCTCGGAGTTTTCCAGCCGGGGCGGAAACAGCTTTCCCTTGGGCAGCAGGTCGAAGGTCTCCACCATGGCGGCGATGGCCTGTGGGTTGGTGACAACCACCTCCAGGGCCTTTTCCTCCCCCAGATAGGAGAACTCCTCCAGCATCTCATCGGTGGTTTTGAAGTAGATGGGCAGGGGCTGGTCACAGTCGGGAAATTTTTTGGTATCCAGCAGAATATGGCGGTAGATCTCATCCTCCGGGTCCAGGAAATGGACGTCGCCAGTGGCGCAGACGGGCTTACCCATTTCCTCCCCCAGCCGGACAATGGTGCGGTTAAATTCCCGCAGTTCCTCCTCGTCCCGGGCCTTCCCCTCCCGGACCATAAAGGCGTTGTTGCACAGGGGCTGGATCTCCAGGTAGTCGTAGAAGGAAGCGATGCGCTTCAGTTCCGCCCAGTCCTTATACTCCGTCACCGCCTGGAACAGTTCCCCCGCCTCACAGGCGGAGCCAATAATCAGCCCCTCCCGGTGGGCAATCAACTGGTCCTTGGGGATGGTGGGCACACGCCGGAAATATTTCAGGTTGGAGTCGGAAACCAGCTGGTACAGGTTTTTCAGCCCCACCTTATTCCGGGCAATGAGGATAATGTGCCGGGGCCGGCGGTTGGCGCGTCCCTTCGTCCGCAGGGCCGGCATGGCGGCATTCACCGCCTGAAGGCTGTGGACGCCCATCTCCTCCAGCTTTGCAAAAAAGTGGGGCAGGAAAAGGCCGCAGGTGGCGGCGTCGTCGCTGGCCCGATGGTGCTGGAAAGCGGGCAGTTTCAGATGCTCCGCCACAATATCCAGCTTATATTTTCCCAGTTCCGGCAGCAGGTTCTGGGCCAGGATCAGGGTATCCACATAGGTGGGGTCAAAGTCGTAGCCCGTCCTGCGGCAGCCCACCCGGACAAACCCGATATCAAATTCCGCATTGTGTGCCACCAGGGGCCGGTCTCCCACAAAGTCCAGAAAGGCCCGCAGGGCTTCCGCCGGCTGGGGGGCATCCTGAAGCATGGCGTCTGTAATACCGGTGAGGGCGATGATCTCCGGCGTCAGGTGGCGGCCCGGATTCACAAAGGTCTGGAACCGCTCCCCCACCTTGCCGTTCTCGATCACTACGGCGCCGATCTCCGTGATGGCGTCCTCCTGCACCTTCAGGCCGGTAGTCTCAATATCAAAGGCCACATAAGGGTCTGTAAAGGAAAAATCCCTGTCACCATGTATGGCAATCCGGTCATCCAGATTGTTGATCAGATACCCCTCCATGCCGTAGAGCAGCTTAATATCCCCGGCGGAGTGCCAGGCGTCTGGAAACCCCTGGACCACACCGTGGTCCGTAATAGCGATGGCGGGGTGGCCCCAGGCCTCCGCCCGCTTGATGATGTTCCCATCGGGCCCCGCCTTGGGGTTTAAGGGGGAGAGGGCGTCCATATTGGAAAAGGTGGTATGCATGTGCAGTTCCACCCGCTTCACCGGCGCGTTGTCCACCCGCCGGGTGGTAAAATCCTCGCACTTTTTTATGCCCACCACAGATCCCAGGGTCAGCTCATGGTCAAAGCGGTCGATGGTGGTAACGCCGCGGATCT
>USMP01000237.1 GCA_900555795.1 uncultured Eubacteriales bacterium | reverse complement strand
ACTTCATGGACCGTGTAGGCGATGGAGGGGTGGAAGGGCAGGGCGATCATACACTCCATGGCGCTGAGGTCAATGCGCACCACACTGTCGTAGTAGGCGCCGTTTTCCGGCTTCAGTTCCCGGTACGCCTCCGGACGGCCCAGGTTTTCATAGTAGGCGCGTACCGCCTCGTCGGTCTCCCAGATGGAGGTGAGGCAGCTGGTTTCCGTGGTCATCACATCCACGCCAATGCGGAAATCACAGCTGAGAGACTGCACGCCGGGGCCTACAAACTCCAGCACCTTGTTTTTGACATCCCCCTGAGGGAAGGTGGCGCCCACCAGGGCGATGGCCACATCCTGGGGGCCCACACCCTTGGGGGGCTTGCCCTCCAGGTACACCAGCACCACCTCCGGCGCGGCCACATCGTATGTATTTTCCAGCAGCTGCTTCACCAGTTCGCCGCCGCCCTCGCCCACGCCCATGCAGCCGTAGGCGCCATAGCGGGTGTGGGAGTCGGAGCCTAGGACCATCTTCCCGCAGCCCGCCAGCTTTTCCCGGGCGTACTGATGGATGACAGCCTGGTTGGCGGGGACGTAGATGCCGCCGTATTTTTTCGCGGCGGAGAGACCGAAGGCGTGGTCATCCTCGTTGATGGTGCCGCCTACGGCGCAGAGGCTGTTGTGGCAGTTGGTCATGGCGTAGGGAATGGGGAACTCCGTCAGACCGCTGGCCTTGGCGGTCTGGATAATGCCCACGAAGGTGATGTCGTGAGAGATCAGGGCGTCAAATTTCAGACGCATCTTCTTTTGATCGCTGCTTTTGTCGTGCTGGCGCAGGATGGAGTAGGCGATGGTCTTCTCACGGGCGGTGTCCGGGGACTCCTGGCCCTCGGCCTCCCCGGCCCAGACGATCTCTCCGTCCACCAGGTAGGCGCCCTTCTTGATCACTTCAACCATAAGAAATATTCCTCCCTTTCATTTGGCACAGGGGGCAGCGGCCCCGCTCATTTTCGGTAGGTTCAGTGTAGCACAGGGGGAAATTTTTGTGAATACGGAAACAGGAAGAAACTGGCTCAAATGCCCATTTTTGTAGGGATGACGAAGGGAATTTGCCGGGGCGCCGGGTTTTGCAGGGTACTCTCCAAAATCCTGCAGTTGTGCTATTGTATACAATAAGAACAGCTAATACATAGAACTGCGAATGAACCACGCCTGCCTGTCAACACCAAAAAAATGCACAAGTGCCGCCGGCGACGGATGGTTTTGCGGCGGGTGTGCGCCATAAGCGGGCAGGCCTGGGCAGGGGGGCCTCCCGCCGGCCTAAACAGAGGGGGCGCCGCAGAATGCGGCGCCCCCTCTGTGGGACGGAAGCCGGTCAGATATACTGCTGCTTGAGCACATCGATGACGCCGCGGGTGGTGAGACGCAGGGTGGGGATCACCGGCAGGGCCATAAAGCTGAGGGTCATAAAGGGATCGATTCCCCGGCTGACGCCCAGGGCAAAGGCCGCCTCCTTGGCGTGCTCCAGATCCCGGTTGACATGCTCCAGGGTGTCCTCGCTCATAATGCCGGCGATACCCAGGATGACCTGGCCTTTTACCTGGCCGCCGTCCATAACAACGATTCCCCCTCGGTTCTCCACGACCTGGTTTACCGCCGCGGCCATGTCCTCCTCGTTGGCGCCCACCACGATGATGTTGTGGGAGTCGTGGGACACGCTGGTGGCCACGGCGCCGGACTTCAGGCCGTAGCCCTGGAGGTAGCCGATGCCGATGTGGCGGGTGTTTTTGTGGCGCTCAATAACGGCAATTTTCAGAATATCCCAGTCCGTGTCGATGTGGTCGGAATAGCCCTGATCCTCGGTGACGATCTCCCCGGGGACCATGCCGATGATGCCCCGGGGGCGGCGCTCGGCAAAGTCCTGGGCGGCCAGGGGGGAGAGATGGAAGGTGTCGTGGGCCCGCCGGACCAGATAGGGGTCCACCTCCGGGGCGGGGAAGTCCCGCACGGTGCGGCCGTCGTAGAACTCCACCCCCCGCTTGAATACCTGAAGAATACGGAAGTCCTGGAAGTTGTCGATCACGACGAAGTCCGCCAGATACCCCGGGGCGATGGCCCCCCGGTTGTTGAGAAGGAAGTACCGGGCCGCGTGGTGGCAGGCCACCTTCACCGCCAGGATGGGGTCCACCCCCTGGCGGATGGCCTGGCGGATGTTGAAATCAATGTGTCCCTTCTCCAGCAGGTCCGAGGGGTGCTTGTCGTCGCTGCAGAACATGCACCGGTCAGCGTACTTGGGGGTCAGCAGGGGGAGAAGGGCCTCCAGGTTGTGGGCGGCTGTGCCCTCCCGGATCATGATGAACTGGCCCCGCTCCAGCTTGGCAATGGCGTCGGCGCTGTCGTAGCACTCGTGGTCGGAGTAGACCCCGGCGGCGATGTAGGCGTTCAGATCGTTGTCCAGAAGGCCGGGGGCGTGGCCGTCGATTTTCTTGTGGTGGGCCTGGGCGGCCACGATCTTCTCAATCACCTGGCTGTCGCCGCCGATGACGCCGGGGTAGTTCATCATCTCCGCCAGCCCCTGGACCCGGGGATGGTCGTAGAAGGAGTCGATGGTCCGGTAGTCCAGCACCGCGCCGCTCTCGTCCATGGGGGTGGCGGGGACGCAGCTGGGCAGCATGAAGCGTACATCCACCGGCAGGCCCTCTGTGGCCTGGAGCATATACTCGATGCCGTCGGTGCCCATAAACAATTTATCGAAGGTGAAATGCTCGAAGGCATTCTCTGCCAGTTGCCCGTGAAATGAGGCCGATTTTTTACGAAATGTTCCGCCTGGCATCAGGATCGTTTGTTCGTTATCCAGTTCGGATAGCGCATTGACGATATGCAGGCTGTTGGTCATCACTGTGATGTTATTAAAGCGCGAGAGCAGGGGAACCATCTGCAAAACGGTACTGCCAGCATCAAGAATGATCGAATCGCCATCATGGATAAAACTAACGGCAGCTTCTGCAATCAGCTCTTTCTTGTGGGTGTTGATGAGTGTTTTATGATCGATAGGCGGATCGGATTCCTCTTTATTCAACACCACTCCGCCATAAGTACGAATGACGGTTCCGGCATGTTCCAGAATGACCAGATCTTTGCGAATGGTTGTGCCTGTGGTGTCAAAGTATTGCGCCAATTCTTCAACCGAGCATTTACCCTGCTTTTGCAGATACTCCAGAATGGCGGCCTGACGCTGACGAGGTTTCATGGGCGTGATTACCTGATTTAGGTTTCAAAATGATAACTT
>USMP01000236.1 GCA_900555795.1 uncultured Eubacteriales bacterium | reverse complement strand
TGGAGGGCATGACCCGTTCCGCCGCCCAGGCGCTGGCGGAGAAATCCTTGGAGCAGGCGGACCGGATTCTGGGGGACTGCCAGGCCATGGGCCTGCGCCTCGTCACCCTGCGGGATGCGGAGTACCCCAACCGCCTGCGCAATATCTATGATCCGCCCCTGCTGCTCTATGTCCAGGGCCGACTGCCGCTTTTTGACGACGAGGTGGCCATCGCCATGGTGGGCTCCCGCTCCGCGTCCCTCTATGCGCAGCAGGCCGCTGAGCGGCTGGCCTATCAGCTGACGGACCAGGGGGCGCTGGTGGTATCTGGCCTGGCAAGAGGCGGCGACGCCGCCGCCCACCGGGGAGCCCTTCGGGCCGGAGGTGTTACCGCCGCTGTGATCGGCGGCGGACACGATGTCATCTATCCCCCGGAGAACCGGCCTCTCTATGAGGATATTGCCGTGCGGGGCGCGATTCTATCCGAGTACCCGCCGGGTACACCCCATGACGGCCGCCATTTCCCTGTGCGAAACCGGATTATCAGCGGCCTGAGTCTGGCCACTGTGGTCATTGAGGCCCCGGAGCGCAGCGGCGCCCTCATTACCGCTGACCGGGCGCTGGACCAGGGCCGGGATGTGTTTGTGATCCCCGGTCAGATGGGGGACCCGGCCTGTGCCGGCAGCAATCGGCTCATCCGGGACGGTGCGGGCCTTATCACCTGCGCCTGGGATATCCTCAGCCACTATGAGGGACAATATCCCCACAAGATCCGTCCCCGGAGCGGGGAGGAGCCCAGGCGCTTCGGCCTCTGTGAGCCGTCCCGGCCCCAGCCGGAGGAGGCGCCGGAGCCCCCTGCCCAGCCCGCTCTGCCGGTGTTGGATATAAGCGGGGACCACGGCCTTACCGACGACCAGATCCGCATCGTCAAGGCCCTCCAGGGCCGCACCATGCAGGTGGACGATGTGATTGATCAGACGCAGATCCCCGCCCGGCGGGTGCTGTCTGCCCTGACTATGCTTGAAATTGACCAGATCGTCACCCAGGAAAGCGGAAAGCGCTTTGCCCTGGCGGTGACGTTGGCATAAATTAGCGGTGCTTCACGGACAGGCGCCGCCAGGAGGAACAAATGGCAAAGACTAACCTCGTGATTGTGGAGTCCCCGGCCAAGGCAAAGACCATTGGCAAGTACCTGGGCCCCGGCTATCAGGTGAAGGCCTGCATGGGCCACCTGCGGGATCTGCCCAAGAGCACCCTGGGCGTGGACTTCGAGCACGATTTTGAGCCCAACTACCGCCCGATCAAGGGCAAAGAGGACATTATCAACGACCTGAAAAAATCTGCCAAGGACAGCCAGTATGTGTACCTGGCCACCGACCCGGACCGGGAGGGGGAGGCCATCTCCTGGCACCTGAAGGAGCTGCTGGGCATCCCGGACGACAAGACCTACCGGGTGACCTTCAACGAGATCACCAAGAGCGGCGTGCATTACGGCATGGAGCACCCGCGCACGATCGACGAAAAGCTCGTGGACGCGCAGCAGGCGCGCCGCATCCTCGACCGCATCGTCGGCTACAAGATCAGCCCCTTCCTCTGGCGCAAGGTGCGCAAGGGGCTGTCGGCCGGGCGGGTGCAGTCGGTCGCGGTGCGGATCATCCTCGACCGTGAGGAGGAGATCCGCGCCTTCTGCCTTTCCAAGGGTATGGAGGTCGATGAGACCATGGGCAAGGGCAAACTCATCGACGAACTCTTCGGAGAGTTCTGCGAGGGCACGTTCATCCAGCCGACCTTCATCACGGACTACCCCGTCGAGATGTCGCCGCTGACGAAGATGCATCGCAGCAAGCCCGGACTGACCGAGCGCTTCGAACTGATGGTCAACGGCAAGGAGGTGGCCAACGCCTACTCCGAGCTCAACGACCCCATCGACCAGGAGATGCGCTTCAAGGAGCAGATGCGACTGAGCGAGAAGGGAGACGACGAGGCCATGATCATCGACCATGACTTCCTCCGCGCCCTGCAGTATGGCATGCCGCCGACCAGCGGTATCGGTATCGGTATCGACCGTCTGACGATGCTCATGACGGGCCAGGAGACCATCCAGGAGGTGATCCTCTTCCCCCAGATGAAGCCGGAGAAGAAGATGCCGCAGGACAGCATCGAGGCCTGGGCAAAGATCGGCGTGTCTGAGGAGTGGGTCTATGTGCTCCGCAAGGCGGGCTTCAACCTCCTCTCCGACATCTGTGGCGAGAAGGCTCAGGGCCTGCAGCAGAAGCTCGGCGAGATCAACAAGAAGTATAAGCTCGGCTATGAGAAGCCGTCGGTCGATGAGATCCAGCGCTGGATAGACGCTGTGACCCCGGCTGAGACGGAGGCATAGGCCGAAGGATTACTCCATATAAAAATAGTAATAGTCAACTACAGGAAGCGCGATGGTAAACGGACGTATAGCTGTCATAGGTAGCGGCAGTTGGGCTACGGCCTTGGCCAAGGTGATAGTGGAGCACACCCACGAGATAGGGTGGTATGTGCGGCGCCCGATTACCATCGACCGCTTCAAGCTGCTCCGACACAACCCGGGCTATCTCCGCAACCTCGCCTTCGACGTCGCGGAGATAGACTTCTCGTCGGACATCAACTACATCGTCTCCCACTACGACACGCTGCTCTTCGTCACGCCGTCGCCTTATACGAAGGAACTGCTCGACAAGGTGCGCGTGCCCATGCGCGACAAGTTTGTCATCACGGCCATCAAGGGAGTCGTGCCGGGCGAGAACACGGTCTTCACGGAGTATGTCCACCACCGCTTTGGCGTGCCCGAGGGCCAGTTGGCCTGCATCGGCGGACCCTCCCATGCCGAGGAGGTGGCCCAGCAGCGCCTCACCTACCTGACCGTGGGCTGCACGGACGAGGCGCGGGCCCAGGCCTTCAGCAACGTCCTCCGCTCCCACTACATCAAGACCAAGACCTCGCGCGACGTGGTCGGCATCGAGTATGCGGCCGTGCTGAAGAACGTCTATGCCATCTGTGCCGGCATCTGCCGGTCGCTCGACTTTGGCGACAACTTCCACGCCGTGCTCATGACCAACGCCATGCAGGAGATGAACGCATTCCTCAATGCCCTCAACCCCATCTGGCGAGACATGCTCGACACGGTCTATCTGGGCGACCAGCTCGTCACGGGCTACTCGCGCCTCTCGCGCAACTACACGTTTGGCGCCATGATCGGGAGGGGCTATACCGTCAAGGCGGCCCAGGCCGAGATGGAGATGATCGCCGAGGGCTATTTCGG
>USMP01000235.1 GCA_900555795.1 uncultured Eubacteriales bacterium | reverse complement strand
ACGCGTTCGAGCGCCTGTGGTGAAGGCGGGCATCCCCGCCGCCGACAGCCGCGAAAGCGCCTCGCTGTCCGACAGCCGGCTAAGCAGCAGCTTTCCCTGGGCGGTGGCATGAAGGGGCAGGCGGGTGCCGATCTCTACCACCACCTGCAGCCCCGTGCCGGTGCTGGCGGCGCACTGGTCCAGGGAGATGACGGTGCCACCCTCCAGCAGGGAGAGAAACGCGCTGGCGCAGGTTCGCTCCGCCAGCTGCTCCAGATGGGGCCGGGCGGCCCTGGTGATATCCCAGGCCTCCGATACGGCGCAGCCGCATTCAAACAGCCGCACCCCCAGGTAGTAGCGCCCATCCTCCCGCTGCTCAATGGCGCTGTACGCGCGCAGCGTGGCCAACAGGGCGTGCACCGTGCTTTTTGGATAGCCCATGGCCTCCGTCAGTTCCCCCAGGCTCATGGGCCGCCGGCGGGCCAGCAGGACCTCCAGCAGTTCCATGGCCTTTCCCACGGAGCGCACGCCCCCCCGGGCCGGTTCCTCTCTCATGCCATCGCCCCCTTTTCTCCCAGCATACCAGAGAACAGTCCGATCCGCAATAAAAAATTCTGTATGACTGGACAATAATTCTGTATGGCTGAACGATAAGGCTTGCGCTTCCCGCATTCCTCCGGTACAATAGAAGCAGATCAAACGGGGCGCTGTGTTCCGCTTGTTATTCTCAAACCAGAATAACGTTAATAGGAAAGGAAGCCTGCTGATGAAACGACTGCTTGCTCTGCTGCTCTCCGCAGCCCTTCTGGCCTGCCCTCTGACCGCCTGTGCCGGCGCCGGAGGGGAGGGAGAGACGGAACTGATCGTGTTTGCCGCCGCCTCCATGACGGAGACGCTGACCGAGATCGCCGAACTCTATAAGGAGGCCGCGCCCCATGTGGCGCTGACCTTCAATTTTGACTCCTCCGGCACGCTGAAGACCCAGATTCAGGAGGGGGCGGACTGCGATGTGTTCATCTCCGCCGGGCAGAAGCAGATGAACCAGCTGGACGCCGCCGCCGGGAGTGAGGCAAATCCCGACGGATTGGACTTTGTGCTGGCAGGCAGCCGCTGCGACCTGCTGGAAAACAAGGTGGCCCTGTGTGTGCCCCAGGGGAATCCCAGGGATATTCAGTCCTATGAGGACCTGGCGGCGGCCCTGCAGGCCGGGGATGTGCTCCTGGCCATGGGCAACGCCGACGTGCCGGTGGGGCAGTACACCCAGAAGATTCTGGCCTATTTCGGCCTGGACGAGGCGGAACTGGCCGCCGCCGGCTGCCTGACCTATGGCTCCAATGTGAAAGAGGTGGCCGCCCAGGTGGGCGAGGGGGCGGTGGACTGCGGCGTCATCTATCAGACGGACGCCCGCTCCCAGGATTTGACGGTGGTGGATACCGCGGAAGCGGAGATGTGCGGCCAGGTCATCTATCCCGCCGCCGTGCTGCGTACCTCACGGCATCAGGAGGCCGCCCAGGCGTTTCTGGACTATCTGAAGGGCGGCGAGGCCGCCGGGGTGTTTGAGGCTGTGGGCTTCACGCCTCTGGGCTGACAGCGGGATGCGCATGTATGCCGTGGGCAGAGGGGCGAAGCCCCTTTGCCCGATTCCGCTTTTCTGAGGAGGGCTGCCATGGACTGGTATCCGCTGCTGAACTCCCTGCGCATTGCGGCCATCTCGTCCGCTATCGTGTTTTTCGCGGGGATTGCCGCCGCCTACTATATTGCCCGGCTGCCCCGGCTGGTAAAGGGCCTGCTGGACGTGGTGCTGACGCTGCCGCTGGTGCTGCCGCCCACGGTGGTGGGCTTTCTGCTGCTGCTGGTGCTGGGGCCCCGTCGGGTAGTGGGGGCCTGGTTTTGGGAAAACCTGGGGATAAAGCTGACCATGAACTGGTATGCGGCGGTGTTCGCCGTGACGGTGGTGGTGTTTCCCCTTATGTACCGCACCGCCCGGGGGGCCTTTGAGTCCTTTGATGAAACCCTGGCCCAGGCGGGCCGGACCCTGGGCCTCAGCAATACCTATATTTTCTGGCGCATCCGTATGCCCTGCTGCCGCCAGGGCATTCTGGCGGGGGTGGTGCTGGCCTTTGCCCGGGCCCTGGGGGAGTACGGCGCCACCAGCATGATCGCCGGTTATACCCCCGGCAGGACCGCTACCGTGGCCACGGAGGTGTATCAGCTCTGGCGCATTGGCCAGGACGAACTGGCGCTGCGGTGGGTGCTGGTCAATGTGGCCATCTCGGCGGCGGTGCTGTTGGCGGTGAATCTGCTGGAGCGGCGGAAGCTCGGGGGGAGGTGAGTCCTTGAGCCTGTATGTGGATATTGAAAAGCAGCTGGGCACCTTCCATCTCCGGGTCCGCTTTGAGACGGAGGGGGAGGTCATGGCCCTGCTGGGGGCCTCCGGCTGCGGAAAGAGCATGACTCTCCGCTACATCGCCGGCGTGGAGCGCCCGGACGAGGGCAGGATAGTCCTCGACGGCGTGACGCTGTTCGACAGCGAGCAGCGCATAAACCTCAAGCCGCAGCAGCGCAGGGTGGGCTACCTCTTTCAGAACTACGCCCTCTTTCCCAACATGACCGTGCGGCAGAACATCCTCTGCGGCGCGAAGTGGGAAAAGGACAAGGCCAAGCGCGAGGAGCTGCTCGCACGATATATAGAGCTAATGCAGCTCTCCGGGCTTGAAGGACACTATCCGGCGCAGCTCTCCGGCGGCCAGCAGCAGCGCGTGGCGCTCGCGCGCATACTTGTGAATCAGCCCAAGCTGCTGATGCTCGACGAGCCGTTTTCCGCGCTGGATACGCACCTGCGCGAAAAGCTGCTGGTGGAGATGAAAGGCATATTGGAGCGCTTCGGCGGCGTCTCAATCGCCGTGACGCACAGCCGAGACGAGGCCTACGACCTCTGCGACACGATAGCGCTCATGGAAGACGGGCGGATACACACGCTCAAGCCTACCAAGGAGCTGTTTGCCGACCCGGGAACCAAGGCCGGCGCGTCCATGACCGGATGCAAAAACTTCTCCCGCGCCTACATCCGCCACCTGTTCAAGGCCGGGGAGATCCTCGCCCTGCGGCTGGCTTCCATCCACAACCTGCGCTTCCTCACCCGCATGATGGAGGAAATGCGCGCCGCCATCGAGCAGGACTGTCTGCGCGACTGGGCCGAGGCCTTCTACGCCCGCCATGGCCGCGACAACTGGTAACGCGCCGGGAAACTTTTTACGTGAATGACACACTTAATTGAAGAGAAAAAGTTGTAAT
>USMP01000234.1 GCA_900555795.1 uncultured Eubacteriales bacterium | reverse complement strand
GAGGTGATATGGGTGGTCGGCGACGAGCCGATACTGAAGTCGGAGGTGGAGATCACCCGACTGCAAAGCGAGGCCGAGGGCATCAAATGGGACGGCGACCCCGACTGCCAGATACCAGAGCAGATAGCCGTACAGAAGCTCTTCCTCCACCAGGCGGCTCTCGACAGCATCGAGGTCACGGAGTCGGAGATCAATCAGGCCGTAGACCAGCAGATCAACTACTGGCTCTCGCTGCCGACCATCGACGGCTCGCGTGAGCGACTGGAGCAGTATCAGCGCAAGACGATCTCCCAGATGCGGCAGGACATGCACGACGACTTCCGCGACCGACAGTTGGTGCAGAAGGAGCAACAGGAACTGGTGAAGGACATCGAGGAGACGTTTGGCGTTTCCGCCGCCGCCCCCGTTATGATGGCCGGCGGTGCTGCTCCCGCGGCTGCCGCTGCTGAGGAGAAGACTGAGTTTGACGTGGTCCTGACCGGCTTTGACGCCGCCGCCAAGATCAAGGTCATCAAGATTGTCCGCGAGATCACCGGCCTGGGCCTGGCTGAGGCCAAGGCTGTGGTCGAGGGCGCTCCCAAGACCCTGAAGGAAGCCCTGTCCAAGGACGACGCCGAGGCCATGAAGGCCAAGGTCGAAGAGGCCGGCGGCAAGGTGGAACTGAAGTAAGTACAGCAAACTGCTTGAAAACGCCCCTCGGGAGTACTCCCGAGGGGCGCTTTTTGCGATGGCGGCGACGGCTTCAGCGGTAGAGGACCCGGCCTTCAACCCGCTCCTTAGAGGTCAGCGGCTGATCGGGATAGCCCAGAATGCAGCAGCCGATGCCCTCCAATTCCTCCGTGAGGCCCCACTGCGCCAGCAGGGCCTGGCCCTGGGGGGACTGGAACATCTCCTTGGCTCGGTGGATCCAGCAGGCGCCCAGACCCAGGGCATACGCCGCGTTGAGCATGTTGCCCATGGCCAGAGCGCCGTCATAGATATAAGTTCCCTCCCGCTTGGCCAGCACAAGAATGACCATAGGGGCGCCGTAGAAGGGGTCTCCGGGCATCTGCCCCACGGCGGCGTTCATGGAGGAGAGCTGTCCAAGAAGGCCGGGCTCCTGTACCACTACCAGCCGGGGGGTCTGGCGGTTCATGCCGCTGGGAGCGCTGCGGCCGGCCTGGACAACCTGCTCCACCAGTTCCCGCTCCACCGGCCTTGGAAGAAACTTCCGGCAGCTGCCCCGCTCTGTCAGCGTACGTATCACATCGTTCATATCGATCACTCCCTTTGTAGAATATATTTACTATACCATAATCTTCCAAAAAGGAGCAAGACCCATAAGCTGATCCATCCGCCCTTCGGCGGAGGGATTCTGCTTACAGAAACAGGCAGAGCAGAATGGGCAGAAACATGGCGGGGATGTAGTTCATCAGCTTCAAACGCTGGATGCCCAGCAGGTCCAGGGACAGGCCCAGGAGAAGCAGGGAACCCACGGTGTTCATTTCCGCAATGACCGCGTCCCCCAGGAAGGGCCTGGCTACGGTGGCCAGCAGGGTAATGGTTCCCTGATACAGCAGAACCGGCAGGGAGGAGAAGAGCACGCCCACCCCCAGGGTGGAGGCAAAGATCATGGCGCTGATGGTGTCCATGGCGGATTTGGCCAGCAGAATATCGTGGTTGCCCAGCAATCCGGAGTCCAGCGCGCCCTTGATAGCCATGGTGCCCACGCAGAAGAGAAGCGTGGCGGTCATGAACCCCTGGGAGAAGCTGCCGCCCGCGTTCTGGGAGAAGGCCCGCTCCAGCCGCCCGCTCAGCTTCGCCAGCTTGCCGTCCAGATCCAGCCACTCCCCCAGGATGGCGCCCAGTACCAGGGACAGGATCGTCACTATGGTTTTACTGCCGTCCAGAAGGCCCCCGGCGGCGATGTACAGGGTGCACAGGCCGATGCCCTTCATGATCCGGTCGCTGAAGCGCTCCGGTATGCCCCGGTGCAGCAGCCGATGGACCAGAAGGCCGGCGCCGCCCCCTGCCAGGATACCCAGGGCGTTGACAATTGTTCCTGTGAGAATCACCGTGCACCACCGTTTTCCGCCGGCTGGCCAACCAGATCCATTACGATGGCACCCCCCATCAGCAGCCCGGCCACAGAGGGGACCCAGGGCACGCTGCCGGGGACGCTGCGCCGGCCCGGGGGCGGGCTCTCCAGCTGGGCGCAGGGGGCGGGCTCCTCCGGGCTGAACACCACCTTCAGGTGGCGCACATTTCGCCGCCCCAGTTCCCGTCGCATGACGCGGGCCAGGGGGCAGCCGTAGGTCTTGCTCAGATCCGTTACCTCCAGCCGGCAAGGGTCCAGCTTATTGCCGGTGCCCAGGGAAGAGAGGATGGGAAGGCCGCGGCTCAGGGCGGTCTCGATCAGGTCCAGCTTGCAGGAAACCAGGTCGATGCAGTCCACCACATAGTCGTACCGCGTCCCGAAAAACCGCTCCCGGGTCTCCGGCTCGTATTTTTCGGCCAGAACGGTGAGGCGGCATTCCGGGTTGATGTCCGCCGCACGTTCCGCCATGGCCTGGGCCTTGGGCCGGCCCAGGGTGGAGACCGTGGCTTCCGCCTGCCGGTTCAGGTTGGAGAGCCCCACCGTGTCGTGGTCGGCCAGAGTGAGAGCCCCCACGCCGGTGCGGGCCAGAGCCTCGGCGCACCAACTGCCCACGCCGCCCAGGCCCAGCACGGCCACATGGGCGCCGGACAGGACCGACATAGCTTCGGGGCCCAGCAGCATCTCGGCCCGGAGAAATCGTTCGTCCATCGCAAAGGCCTCCCATACTGTGCCGGCCGAAGGGGGAGCGGCCCCATCCGGCCGGCGGATCGAAACAGGCAGGGCGCCTGCTTCCCCATCATCTGCATGACGGCCGGGGCCCGATTGCTTGTGCAATCGCCGCCCCGGCCGTCATGGGAAGGGTCCGTTCCGACGTGCATACCGCCGGAACGGACGGAGTTGCCTTTTGTCCCGCCGCCTCCCCGCGCGGGGAGCGCGGCGTCCGGAAAACAGCAAAGCGGGCAACGGCAACCCGGTGCGGAGCTGGGATGCCGCCAGACGGCCGAGCCGGATTACCGGATCAGCCCACGTAGGAGAGGCCGCTGCCTTCGACGACCTCCAGCCCCTCGGTCAGACCGTTGACCCAGGCGGTCAGCTGATCGTTGAGCAGGGTGTTGCGCACGCTGATCGTCCACTTGGGGTCGTTCCAGGACTGGAAGTAGATCACATGCCAGCCCTGCTGGCCGCTCTGGGTATTTTCAATCAGGCCGGTATC
>USMP01000233.1 GCA_900555795.1 uncultured Eubacteriales bacterium | reverse complement strand
CATATCCTGACCATGCTCGGTGTGGTTGACCTCCGGGTGGAACTGCACGCCGTAGAAGCCGCGGCTCTCGTCGGCGATGGCCGCGTTGGGGCACACGGCGGTGTGGGCGGTGTTCCTGAAGCCGTCCGGCACGCGCTCCATGTAGTCGCCGTGGCTCATCCAGGTCACGCCCTCGGCCTCCAGCCCGGCGAACAGGGCGCAGCCGGTGTCAAAATGCGTGTCCGTGCGGCCGTACTCGCGCGCGGTGTCCTCCTGCGCGGGCACGACGCTGCCGCCGAGGTACTGCGCCATGAGCTGGCAGCCGTAGCAGATGCCCAGCACCGGCACGCCCAGGGCGAAGATGGCCGGGTCGGCCTTCGGCGCGTCGGCGGCGTAGACGCTGCCGGGGCCGCCGGTGAGGATGAGTCCTATCGGCGCCATCGCGCGCAGCTCCTCTATCGAAGTGGTGTAGGGCTTGACCTCGCAGTACACGCCGCACTCGCGCACGCGGCGGGCTATGAGCTGGTTGTACTGGCCTCCGAAGTCAAGGACGATAACCGTTTCTTGTCGCATTCTGATTTGTTCCTCTCTTTTCCTCGTATTTCTCGTGGTAGTCGATGATTTCCCTGGCGACCTGCCGCTTCTTCACGCACCTGTCCATCGCGCTGTGCACGATGAAGCGGTGAGCCTCGGCCTCGGTCATACCGCGCATCTTTATGAGGATGAGCTTGGCGCGGTTCACAAGCCGGATTTCCTCAACAAGCTTCCTGATGTCTTCATAGGTGTACACGCCCAGCCCTCCTTTGTGCGTCTTAAAAAGCAAAAAACGACGCTCCCGATGCCAAAAGAGGGCACCTCGGCCCTTTGGGTATCGTTGAACGCCGTTGCTCAAAACGAGCTCTTAGCTCTTTCATTAACGGAGATATTATATTCTTGCCGCCGTGCCTTGTCAAGTGAAAAGTTATGAACGACCCAAAATTTTTAGCTGTCCGGCTCAATATGAGCCGGACAGCTCCGCGCGGCTTATTCCGTAGACTATGTGGGGCATGTCCACGCCGTGGCAGTGCTTCATCATCACGGCGCGAGGCTCCATGCCCAGGCGCAGCGCGACGCGGCGCGAGGCCTGGTTCACGTCGCGGATGATGGAGAACACCTCGTTGAAGCCCAGCGTCTCAAAGGCGTAGTCCCGGCAGGCCCGGGCAGCCTCCGTGGCATAGCCCTGGTGCCAATAGGTGCGCTGGAACAGGTAGCCCACCTCCCGCACGGCAGTCCCATTCCAGTCCTGCCACGTGAGGCCGCACTGGCCGATCATGGCGCCTGTATCCCGGCACACCACGGCCCACAGGCCAAAGCCGTCCTCCCGGTAGCGCCGGCGCTGGTTATCCAGCCAGGCCTGCGCCTCCTCGTCGGAAAAGGCGTGGGCATAGGCATACATGGCCTTCTCGTCCTGCAAGATGGCGCAGAGGGCCGCGAAATCCTCCTGCTCCATCTCCCGCAGCGTCAGCCGCTCCGTCTCCAAAATGTTCATTCTTCTACTCCCCTCTCGCCCCGCAGCGGCAGAGCGGCGGGTGTCCTCAGGCGCCGACGCTCCCCTTCATTTCTTCCTTTCGCTGGTACATGGCCCGGTCCGCCCGGCGCACCACATCCTCCGCCGAGTGGTCCAGCACCTCGTCAAAGAGTGCGCCGCCCACGGCCATGGAGAAGGGAAAGCTGACCTTTTCCGCCTGGCGGGCGCACTCCCGCTCCAATTCCTCCAGCCGCTCCGCCAGACACTGGCGGCTCAGGCCCAGGCCTAAAAAGAGGAACTCGTCCCCGCCGATGCGGTAACAGTTCCCCAGAGAGCCAAACACCCGCCGCAGGCACTGGGTACAGAGAATAATCGCATGGTCCCCTACACTGTGGCCCAGCGTGTCGTTGATCCGCTTCAAATCGTTCAGATCCGCCATTACCACCGCCAGATCCCGGCCGTCCTTCAGCTGCCCGAGCCGGTTGCTGTAGGCCGTGCGGTTTTCGCACTGGGTCAGCACATCCCAGGTGGCCAGCCGCTCATAGTAGGACGCCTCCCGACTCCGATTGATGATTTCTATGCCCCGGCCCACGGAGTGAACCGCCTGTATGAGGATAAAGGCCAGAATTCCCAGCCGCAGGAAAATGCCCGTGTGCAGGCCCCCGGCAGCATAGAACCAGGCCACCTCCAGAATGCCGGAGAGACACAGCAGCAGCAGCGACAGCATCATGGGCCACGTCCCCCGGACGCAGCGGCGGCGCCAATCCAGCGCCAGCGGGCCAAGAGACGCGAGGCTCACCCCAATAAGTACTATGTGAATCACCGGCGTCATCTCAATAAAATCGCACACACCCAGGGCCTGGAGCAGGAATGTACCGCCCAGCTGGAGATAGAGGACCCACAGCACCACGCTGTACACCCGGCTGTACCGGGCATCCACCAGGGAGCGGACATACTGCACCGCCGGAATGGGAAATGCCATCAGCGCGGCGAACGTAATCGCCAGAATCAGCGGCATATTGCCGGAGAAAAACTGGATCATGCGGCTCTCGCCGAACATCCACACCGACACCAGCACGGCAAATTCCCCCAGGTACAACAGGGATCTGCCCAAAGCCCCGCTGCGGGAGAGAATCGCGTATAGCGCGCACACCCCCGCCCCCACCAAAAAAATCAGCAGGGACAGCAGCATAACCGGAAGGTGTTCCCGGCCGATGGCAAAGAGGAGAGCGGACTTGGTGCCTATCCGCACCTGGTTCACCGTCCCGGCATACGTCCCGTAGGCCGCCGTCAGTTCAATGGACACCGTGCGCCCCGCCGCTCCCTCCGGCAGGCGGACCAGGTTCCAGGCGCTGCCGGGGGATTCCCCGTAGGCAATGGCGGCGGGATCGGTCCCATAGGCGTAAATCTCCTCCCCGTCCAGGCACACCCGCACCGCCTGCTGAGAGGAGCGGAAGCACAGGGTGGACAGCAATGAAATATCCTCCGGCAGCGTCCGGTACACCACTACCAGGTTGTCATCCCCGGCGGGAAGCTTAGCCGGCAACTCAATCTGCTGCCAGCGGCCCTGGCTGTCCTGCCAGAACCACCCCTTGTCCAGTACCATGGCGCGCTCACTGCCAAAGGACACATCCTGGTAGGGCGCCGTGGCCGCCATCAGTAAAAACACCAGCAGGCCCCCCGCCAGCAGAAGCGCCCCCAGGGTGCTATAAATTTTTCCCCATCCACGGATCATGGATATATCCTCCCGCTGTTTCATGTGTTCCAGTATACTGCGAAAGGCACAAAATAGCAAGCATAAGCGGCGCGGCCCC
>USMP01000232.1 GCA_900555795.1 uncultured Eubacteriales bacterium | reverse complement strand
CCCCGTCGCCAAGGAGAACGCCGAGCGCGACGGCGTCGAGCTGCGGTTCTACCGCATCATCTACGACGCCATCAACGACGTCGAGACGGCCATCAAGGGCATGCTGACGCCCAAGACCCGCGAGGTCGAGCTCGGCCGCGCCGAGGTCCGCCAGGTCTACAAGATCACCGGCGCCGGGATCATCGCCGGCTGCTATATCACCGAAGGCAAAGTGCAGCGCAATGCCCAGGTCCGTCTGGTCCGGGACGGCATCGTGATCCACGAGGGGGTCCTCAGCTCCCTCCAGCGGTTCAAGGACGCCGTAAAGGAGGTCGCCTCCGGCTACGAGTGCGGCATGTCCATTGAGAAATTTAATGATATCAAGGAAGGCGATATCATTGAGTGCTTTGTGATGGAGCAGATCGAAGTCTGATCCGTGCTGAGGGGCGGGCGATAGCCCGCCCCTTTCTAAAATGGAAAGGGACCACATGAACGCGGAAAAACTGCTTTCTATTGTGACTCTCGCGGAGAGATTGAAGAATAACACCCGTCACTCCTGGACCTCCCAGGGCCGGCGGGAGAGCGTGGCGGAGCACAGCTGGCGGCTGACGCTGATGGCCTTCTTCCTGCGGGACGAGTTTCCGCAGGCGGATATGAACAAGGTCATGACCATGTGCCTGCTGCACGACATGGGGGAGGCCTTTACCGGGGACATTCCCTCCTTTCACAAGACGGCGGAGGATGAGGCGGAGGAGTCACGGGCGCTGGCCGCCTGGGTGGATGCCCTGCCCAGCCCCTACCG
Source organism: uncultured Eubacteriales bacterium (assembly GCA_900555795.1). Lineage (GTDB taxonomy): Bacteria > Bacillota > Clostridia > Oscillospirales > Oscillospiraceae > Pelethomonas. The sequence goes on along the minus strand of USMP01000232.1, from coordinate 2,531 downwards.
GGAGGAGCTCTCCGCACTTTACGCGGAGATGGATGCCCTGGAGACCCAGGAGGCGAAGATCTACAAGTCTCTGGACAAGCTGGAGGTGATCCACCAGCACAATGAGGCGCCCCTGGGCACCTGGCTCCCTCTGGAACGCACGCTGAATCTGACCTACGGCCAGGAGAACGTCGCCTTTTCCCCCTACCTGACGCAGCTGCGGGCCATCCTGCGCCGGAACAGCGAGAAAAAGCTGGAGGCGGCGGAATGATCCGGGTGGTACCCCTGGACGAGAGTTTCCGGGGCGTGGAACTGACCTTCCGCTATTGGACGGAATACTACTACGATGTCACCGCTCAGGAGGGGCCGGAAGGCTTTTCCTTTGTGCTGGAGCGGAGGAACTTTGGCCAGCCGGTGGAAAAAACTTTTGTGGACACCCTCCTCAGCCAATGGCTGGAGGCGCCCCAGCTTTACGGAGCGGAGGCGGATGGCGGGATCCGGGGCTATCTGGAGTTGAATCACGAGCGCTGGAACAACCGGATGCGGGTCACGAACCTCCTGGTAGAGGAGGGCTTCCGCCGCCAGGGTATCGGCAGGCTGCTGATGGACACCGCCGTGGAAAAGGCCCGTGAGGCGGGGGCGAGGGCCCTGGTGCTGGAGACCCAGAGCTGCAACGACCAGGCGATCCGTTTTTACCGCAGAAACGGCTTTTCCCTGGTGGGCTTTGACCTCACCGCCTACTCCCAGACCGATGTGCAGAAAAAGGAAGTGCGTCTGGAGATGGCGCGGCCCGTCTGTGGGCAAACTAAGGAATAGACCGGATGTACCCATCCAAAAAGGAGGAACAACCGATGGCAAGTAATCGAATTGGCCGGATCAATGAGGAGATCCAGCGGGAACTCAGCGGCCTGATGCGGACGCTGAAGGACCCCCGGCTCCAGGACGGCCTGCTGACCATTACCCATGTGGACACCACCAGTGATCTGCGCTACTGCCGCGTCTTTGTCAGCGCGCTGGATAAGAACCGGGAGAAGGAGATGCTGACAGCGCTGAAATCCGCCGCGGGCTACCTGCGCCGGGAACTGGGGGCCTCACTGCAGCTGCGCTATACGCCCCAGCTGCAATTTTTGGCGGATGACTCCATCCAGCAGGGGGCCCACATTCTGGAGATGCTGCGGGACCCCAACGTGGTGAAGCCAGCCAACCCCGCCAACGAACACATCGTGCTGGAGGATGAGGAATAAGCCTATGACGATTCAGGAGGCTGCGGACCTGCTGCGGCGGCAGGACCAAATTTTGCTGCTGACCCACCGCCGCCCCGATGGGGATACCATCGGCTGTGCCGCAGGACTCTGCGCCGCTCTGCGACAGCTGGGGAAGGCGGCGTACATCCTGCCAAATCCCGATGTAACGGAGACCAACAGAATCTATGCCGACCCCTACTGGGCGCCGGCGGACTTCTCCCCGGGCTTTGTGGTGTCGGTGGACGTGGCTGCCCGGCAGTTGTTTTTTCCAGCGGCGGACGCCTGGTTTGACCGCATCGACCTGGCGGTGGACCACCACCCCTCCTTTGAGGGCTTTGGCAGGGCCAGCTGTGTGGATGCCAGCCGGGCGGCCTGCGGGGAGATCGTCTATGAGATCTGCCGGGAACTGGGACCGGTGAGCCAGGAGGTGGCCATGCCCCTTTACGCTGCCGTGGCCACGGATACCGGGTGCTTTGTCTATGCCAACACCACCGCCCATACCCACGCCGTGGCGGCGGAACTGCTGGAGACGGGAATCGACTACTTTGCCGTCAATCAGCGGCATTTCCGCACGAAGAGCCGCCGGCGCATCGCTCTGGAGGCAGCTCTGCTGGGCGGTATGGAGTTCTTCCATGAGGGCCGGGGCGTGTTCATGTCGGTGCCCCTGGACCTGATGGAGACGCTGGGGGCCACGGAGAGCGATGCGGAGGACCTGAGCACCCTGGCGGGCATGGTGGAGGGAGTGGACTGCGGCGCTGTGCTGCGGGAACTGTCTCCGGATGTGTGGAAGCTGAGCCTGCGCACCGGAGCCAATGGCCGGGTCAGCGCCACAGAGGTTTGCCGGCTGCTGGGCGGCGGCGGCCACGCCAGGGCCGCAGGGTATACGGCCAAAGGCGGCTTGGAGGCCGTATGGGCCCAGGCCCTGGCGGCGGTGGGCTCCACCAGCAGCATTATCAACATGCTGGTAGGCTTGAGCGCCGGACTTTCCACCGGCGCCAGCGTGCTGATCTCCCAGCGCTACGGCGCCCATGACGACCGGGGACTGCGGGACGCGGTGCACACGTCCATTGCGGCCACGCTGGTTCTGTGCGTGTTCGCCACGGCGGTGGGCATGCTGATTGTGGACCCCATGTCCATTTACTATCTCACAGGCGTGTATGTGGAGCCATTTGAACGGTTTTATGCCCTTTACCTGAGGGAGGACGGGAAACATGTGTATTTTCTGAATAAGCTGTTTACCGTGCCTGAGGATGTGGGTGTGGAGAAGGTGTGGTATTCGGATACAGACCCGGCGGCGGAAATCGTGGC
>USMP01000231.1 GCA_900555795.1 uncultured Eubacteriales bacterium | reverse complement strand
GCTTCAAGGTGGAGACCAAGCGCTCCGACAAGAAGTTCCCCATGAACAGCATGGAGATCTCCCAGTACGTGGGCGGCATGCTCCACGACGCCTACCCCCACCTGCGGGTGGATGTGCACACGCCGGAACTCTGCGTCCACGTAGAGATCCGGGAGAAGGCCGCCTATGTCCACGGCCCCGCCGCGCCGGGAGCCGGGGGACTGCCCATCGGCATGGGCGGGAAGGCGGTCAGCCTCCTCTCCGGCGGGATCGACAGCCCCGTATCCTCCTATATGATCGCCAAGCGGGGGGTTCAGCTGGAACTGGTCCACTTTTTCAGCCCCCCCTACACCTCCCCCCAGGCCCGGGAGAAGGTAGAGCGCCTGGCCCGGGAGTTGGCCCCCTGGTGCGGCCGGATGACGCTGCACATTGTGCCCTTCACCCACATCCAGGAGGAGATCCGCCGGGCCTGTCCCGAGGACCACTTTACCCTCATTATGCGCCGGTTCATGATGCGTCTGGCCCAGGCCGTGGCCCGGCGCTGCGGCTGCAGGGCCCTTGTCACCGGCGAGTGCCTGGGCCAGGTGGCCAGCCAGACCATGGACGCCCTGGCGGTGTCCGACCAGGTGTGCCAGCTGCCGGTGCTCCGCCCCGTTATCGGCATGGACAAAGAGGAGATTGTCCGCATTTCCCGCCGGATCGGCACCTTTGACACCTCCATTCTGCCCTACGAGGACTGCTGCACTGTCTTTACCCCCCGGCACCCCAAAACCCACCCCCACCTGGACGAGGTGCTCCGCCACGAGGCCGCCCTGGACGTGGAGGCCCTGGTAGAGGAGGCCATGGCGGACGTGGAACGGGTCAGCATCTCCGTGGGAGAATAACCCACACCAACACGAGAAAGAAGGATGTACCATGTCCCATACCGCTGAACTCATCGCCGTGGGCACCGAACTGCTGCTGGGAAATATCTCCAACCTGGACGCCCAGATTATTTCCGAGGGCCTGACCACCCTGGGCATCAACGTCCACTACCACACCGTGGTGGGGGACAACCCCCAGCGGCTGGAGGAGGCCCTGGCCATTGCCCGGAAGCGGGCGGATATCATCATCACCACCGGGGGCCTGGGCCCCACCTACGACGATCTTACCAAGCAGACCATCTGCCGGGCCTTCGGCCGCCGGCTGGAACTGCACCAAGACATTCTGGAGGAACTGGAGCGCTGGTTTCAAAAGCGCATGGGCGGCGGCAAGATGCCGGAGAACAACATCCAGCAGGCCATGCTGCCGGTGAACTGCACCATCTTTGACAACCCCGTCGGCACCGCCCCCGGCTGCGCCTTCCAGGAGGGCGGCGTTCACGTGCTCATGCTGCCGGGCCCCCCCTTTGAGTGCCGGTATATGTTTGAAAACCGGGCGGTGCCCTACCTGATGAATTTGATGGAGGGCGTCATCGTCAGCCACGAGATCCGGGTATTCGGCATGGGGGAGAGCGCCGTGGAGCAGGCCCTTCACAAGCCCATGACGGAGCTGACCAACCCCACCCTGGCCCCCTACGCCAAAACCAACGAGTGCATGGTGCGGGCCACCGCCAAGGCCGCGGACCGCCAGGCGGCGGAGGCCATGCTGGCCCCCCTGGTGGAGGAGGTGCAGCGCCTTCTGGGGGACGTGGTGTACGGCGTGGACGTGGAGAGTTTGGAGGCGGTGGTGAGTTCTCTGCTGCGGGAGCGCGGGCTGACGCTCTGCGCCGCTGAAAGCTGCACCGGCGGCCTGGTTGCCAAGCGCCTGACAGATCTGCCCGGCGCGTCCCAGATTTTCCGGGGCGGCGTGGTCAGCTATACAAACGCCGTAAAAAGCGGTGTGCTGGGGGTGCCGGAGGCACTGCTGGCGCGCCACGGCGCCGTCAGCGAGCCGGTGGCCCTGGCCATGGCGGAGGGCTGCCGCCGGGTGTGCGGCGGGGACCTCTCCGTGGCCATTACAGGCCTCGCGGGGCCGGAGGGGGACGACCGGGGCCACGAGGTGGGCACCGTGTTCATCGCCTTGGCCTGGGACGGCGGCCAGGTGTGCCGCCAGTTCTCCTGCGGCAAGGGCCGGGGCAGGGACCGGGTCCGCACCGCCGCGGCACAGAACGCCTTTGACATGATCCGCCGGCATCTCCTGGGGCTGCCCCTGTAAAGGAAGCCGGAAAAAGAGGTTCCCGCCTTAGCGGCGGGGGCCTCTTTTCCCACCAATTCGTCGTCCCGCTCCGGCTCCAGGACCGCTGTTTGGCTCACGCCTCCGGCTGCTTCCAGTGCTCCAGCCCCGGCAGCCGCTCTTCCAGATAGGCGCGCACCTGCTCCGGGGGCCAGTTCCCGTTTGACATATGTCCAGCGAGGAAATCGATCAATTCCCCCAGGTCCGTGTACGCGAATTGACCGTCAGAATAGCACCATTTGCAGTATTCCTCCTGAAAGGTCCCGTCAGGTTCCCTGCTGACGGAGGCGTCGTCAAGGGGCATGCCACAGCATTGGCAAATCAGCTGTCTGGGGGAGCCCAGAAGCGTGTTGATGGAGACATCGAAAAGCTTTGACAGCCGCTTCAGTGTTTCCGTATTCGGCACGGTTTCCCCCGTTTCCCGCACTTAAAGAAATTGGTTATGTATGAGTGCCTACGCCTACTTGCATAAGCACCCATATCTGTAGTTTTACTCAATTTTGCCGATTAAGCGGTAGTAGATGTCAATATTCTGCTCACGCATACCGTCCACGGTGGTTGCTTCGTGAATGACGATCTTTTCAATCAGCGTATTCAGAAGCTCCGCTGTCAGTTCGGTGGGATTGGCATACTGTTTGAGAAGTGAAATCCAAGTTTCCGCATCGACAGTTGTTTGTTTTTCAGATTCAAGCTCATCAGACAGCCTTTCGATCTTCTCGGTAAGCTCCTGCTGCTCGGTCTGATATTTCTGAGACATCATGTTAAAGTTGTACTCCGTGATACGACCATCCGACCAGTCCTCATACAGCTTCGCAAACTTGCGGTCAACCTCTGTTCTGCGTTTTTCGGCTCTTGTCAGCTCTGCGCTCTGCCTTCTGGCGTTGGCGGCAAGCTCCTGTTCACTGCCTTTCAGCAGCCGAGGTTAACACACTAGACTTTGCAAGCAAAATCGTGTGCCAACAGGGATGCTGCTCGCCCCTATTGGAAACCCAGAGCCGAGGGATTGCATCCCTCTGGACACCCGCATATTTTCCTCGAAAATGGTACCCAAACTGTAAAAATGCAGTTTGACACCTTTCCTCAGAAAATACAAAACCGCTGTAATCTCCATCCTTGCGAGGATGAAAAATACAGCGGCTTAG
>USMP01000230.1 GCA_900555795.1 uncultured Eubacteriales bacterium | reverse complement strand
GGATATTTCTTCCTGGGCCCCCTGGACTCCACCCGGCACCTGGGCAGCATCGTGGAAAACGCCACCCCGGTGCTCTTCACCGGCGTGGCCACTTGCATGCTCTTCTCCGCCGGGGACGTCACCCTGGCGGGCGAGGGCACATCCTTCCTGGGCGGCTTTATCGCCGCCGCCGTGGCGGTCACGGTGCCGGTGCCCAACAAGCTGCTGGCGGTGCTGGCCCTGGCTGCGGCGGGCCTGGCGGGAGGCGTGATCGCCGTGATCCCCGTGATTGCCAAGCGCAAGTTCCGGTGTGACTCCTTCGTGTTCTCCCTGCTGCTCAACTACGTGATTTTGTACTTGGGGGTATATTTCCTCAACTACCACCTCCACGACTACTCCTATACCTCCGGCGTGGCCACCAAGATGTTCCCCGCCGGGGCGGTTCTGACCTCCCTGATCCCCAAGACCAATGTGAACATTGGCTTTTTTGTGGGCATTCTTTTCGCGGTGCTGGCCTGGCTCTTCTCCAACCGCACCCGCTGGGGCTACCAGGCCAGACTGATCCGCTTCAACCCGGGCTTTGCCAAGTACATCGGTGTAAACATCGTCCGCATCAGCCTTCTGGTGGCCTTTCTGGGCGGCGTCATCGCTGCCATCGGCGGAGGCGTGGACATTCTGGGGAAGGCGCCCCGGTTCTCCTGGGTGGCCCTGCCGGGCTACGGCTGGGACGGCTTTATGGTCGCCACCCTGGCCTACTACAACCCCATTTTTGTGCCGCTGGCGGCCCTGTTCCTGGGCTACATCCGCACCGGCGCCCAGATTATGAACCTGTACAGTAATATCCCCCTGGAGCTGATTTCCTCCATTCAGGCCATCATGATTCTGATGATTGCCTCCAAGGCGATGATGAACCGGCTCCAGCAGCGCACCATCGAAAAGCAGACCCGGCTGCGCAGTCAGCTGGAACGGGAGGAGGCGACGGCGGAATGATGCAGCTGTTTTTGGATAACGTATTTTCGGCTGGCTTCCTGTTTACGGTCATCCGGGTGGGCACGCCCATCCTCTTCGCCGCCCTGGCGGCCATGATCTCCACCAAGTGCGGCGTGGTGAACATCACCATCGACGGCACCATGCTCATGAGCGCCCTTATCGGCACCCTGGTCAGCGCCTTCACCCAAAGCCTGCTGCTGGGCGGCCTGGCCGGCCTGCTCACCGGCATGGCCATGGGCGCCTTCCTGGCCTTCTTCCACGTGAAGATGAAGACCCCCGCCAACCTCACCGGCGTGGCCATGAACCTCTTCACCTCCGGCTTCACCGTATTCCTCTGCGCCGTGATAGCCGGGGACAAGGGCTCCACCTCGAAGCTCTCCAGCCTCACCTTCCCCACCATCCACATCCCCCTGCTGGAGGACATCCCCTTCCTGGGCACCGTCCTCTCCGGACACAACCTGCTCACCTATCTGGCCTTTGTCTTCGTCATCGGGCTGTACATCTTTATATATAAGACCCCCTTCGGCCTGAAGATCCGCGCGGTGGGCGAAAATGAGAAGGCCGCCAAATCCGTGGGGGAGAACACAGACCGGATCAAGATTATTTCCCTCATCATCGCCGGCGCCGTGGCCTCCTTTGGCGGCATGTTCCTCTCCATGGGCTATGTATCCTGGTTCACCCGCAACATGACCGGCGGCCGGGGCTTCATCGGCGTGGCGGCCAACGCCATCGGCCATGGCCACCCGGTGCTGGTGATGTTCTCCTCCCTGCTCTTCGCGGTGGCCCAGGCCATCTCCAACTCCATTCAGATCCTCCAGCTTCCCTCCGAACTGGTTATGGCCATCCCCTATGTAATCACGCTGATTATCATGGTGGTCAACAGCGCCCGTGAGGAAGTCACCGCGGCACGAAAGAAAAAGAAGATCGTCAGTCAGCTGCGGAAGGCCGGCTCCGAACAATAGAAAGAAGGACCCATATGACTAATTTCAGAGGAAAGCTGGACAGCGTCCTCATCTCCGGCACCCACGCCGGATATTGGGCAGGCACCACGGTATTCGGTACCTTCCTTGTGACATATCTCTACGGCCGGGGCTATTCGGCGTCCCAGGTGGGGCTGATGGTGGCGCTGATGTCCATCTTCAACCTGATCTCCCAGCCCTTCTGGGGGTATATCGCCGATACCCGGACCAGTCTGAAGGCGGTGGTTCTCATATGCCTGGGGGTGTCGGTGCCCCTGGTGTGGATGCTGCCCTTCTTTGCCCGCTCCAGCGGACTGCTGATGATCGGCTGCCTGGCCATCTCCTGCTTTGAGCACCCCCTGAAGGGGCTGCTGGACTCCCTGACCAACATGGCTGAGAGCCGCAACCGCTATATCGTCTACGGCGTGGCCCGGGGCTGCGGCTCCTTCTTCAGCGCCATTGCCTGTCTGTTTGTCGGCGATATCCTGGACGCCTTCGGCATTGAGTGGGCCTTTGCCATCCACGGCATCCTGCTGGGCTGCTCCATCGTGTGCCTGCTGGCCTTCTCCGGCAGGCCCTGCCCCGCCGACGGCGCCCAGACGGTTCGGGAAGAGAAGGGGGCCGGGGAGAAAATTACGGTCCGCTCCGCCGCCGGGACCCTGCTGGGAAACCGGAAATTCGTGGCGGTATTTGTCAGCACCGTGCTGCTGAACATCGGCCTGAAGGCGGCGCTGACCTTTACCCCCATTATGATCGCCGATCTGGGGGGCACCAGCGCCCACACGGGCTACTCCATGGCCATCAACACCATCGGGATGCTGCCCTGCATGCTGGTATACAGCTGGCTGTACAAAAAGAACATCCTGTCCAACAACCGGCTGTACCTGCTGGCCTGCCTCTTCACCGTGGCCCGGATCTTCAGCATGGCCCTGGTAAACTCCCTGTGGCCCCTCATCGGCATTCAGATCATCAACTCCCTCTCCTACGGCTTCCTGCAGCCTGCCATGATCCGCGCCATCAGCGACGTGTCCCCGGAAAATCTGCGCTCCACCGCCATCACCCTTGTCACCGGCGGCTTTATCGCCGTCAGCAGCCTTTTGGGGGATTACGTGGCCGGCGTTGTGGTGGACGGGCTGGGAATGGGGCAGATGTTCTGGATCTGCACAGGCCTGGCAGTGCTGGGAACCCTTGCCTACCTCCCCGTTCTCAACGGGGAAAACCGAGATAAGAAAGGACGTACGTTATGCGAAAAAAGCCTGTAATCATCGACTGTGATCCCGGCCATGACGACATGATGGCCCTGGTGATGGCCTACGGCAGCGGCGCGCTGGACATCAGGGCCGTAACCACGGTGGCCGGCAACAACACCATTGAAAACACCACCCGCAACGCC
>USMP01000229.1 GCA_900555795.1 uncultured Eubacteriales bacterium | reverse complement strand
TCTCCCGGATGGACTCCTCGCCGGCCAGCAGCATGACCATCCGGTCAATGCCGGGGGCGATACCGGCGTGGGGGGGCGCACCGTAGCAGAAGGCGTTGTACATGGCGGGGAACTTCTTCTTCACGTCCTCCTCGCCCAGCCGCACCAGGTTGAAGGCCTTCATCATAATGTCGGGGTCGTGGTTGCGCACAGCGCCGGAGGAGAGTTCCACGCCGTTGCACACCAGGTCGTACTGGAAGGCGGTGATGGCCAGGGGATCGATTTCCCCGGCGATGGCCCGGTCCAGGATCTCCGCGCCGCCGTTAGGCATGGAGAAGGGGTTGTGGCAGAACTCCAGCTCCCCGCTCTCCTCGCCGATCTCATACATAGGGAAGTCCACAATCCAGCAGAACTCGTAGCGCTCCTTGTCCATATGGTTGGGACAGAGAGCCCCCAGCTTGCTGCGGAGCACACCGGCGGTTTTCTGGGCCGCGCCCCGCTTACCGGCGGTGAGGCCCACAAAGCAGTTCGCCTGGAGGCCCAGGGAGGCAGTGACCTGCTCTTTGATGGGGGAGACAAACTTGGAAATGCCGCCCACGATTTCGCCGTTCTCATCCAGGCGGAACCAATAGGGCTTGCTGCCCGCCTGGACCTCCACGTCGGCGCAGAGCTTGTCGATCTGCTTGCGGGTGGCGGTGAAATCCGAGACCACTACGGCCTTCACCACACTGCCGGCGAAGGGCTCAAATCCGCAGCCGCCCAGCAGGTCCGTGGCGTCCTGTACGGTGAGATCAATGCGGAGGTCCGGCTTATCGGAGCCGTAGGTCTCCATGGCCTCTGTAAAGGGAATCCGCTTGAAGGGGGCCGTGGACGCTACATGGTAGGTGCCGTATTTGGCGAAAATGGGGGGGAACACATCCTCCAGCACGGCGAACACATCGTCCTGGGTGGCGAAGCTCATCTCCATATCCAGCTGATAGAATTCGCCGGGGGAGCGGTCGCCCCGGGCGTCCTCATCCCGGAAGCAGGGGGCGATCTGGAAGTATTTGTCAAAGCCGGAGGTCATCAGCAGCTGCTTAAACTGCTGGGGGGCCTGGGGCAGGGCGTAAAATTTGCCGGGGTGCTTCCGGGCGGGCACCAGGTAGTCCCGGGCCCCCTCGGGGGAGGAGGCGGTGAGGATGGGGGTGGTGATCTCCAGGAAGCCGTGATCCGTCATGGCGGAGCGGATGGCGGAGACCACGTTGCAGCGGAGAATGATGTTCCGCTTCACCTCCGGGTTGCGCAGGTCCAGATAGCGGTACTTCAGGCGCAGGCTCTCGTCGGCCTGGCGGCTGCGGTTGATCTGGAAGGGCAGTTCGTTGTAGCGGCAGCGGCCCAGCACCTCAATGCTGTCCGGCACCACCTCAATCTCGCCGGTGGGCAGGCTTGCGTTTTTGCTGCTGCGCTCCCGGACGGTGCCCTTCACGGAGATGACGCTCTCCTTGTTCAGGCTGTGGATAATGGACATGATCTCCTCATTTTCCACCACCACCTGGGTGGTGCCGTAGAAATCCCGGAGGATGACGAAGGCGAAGTTCTGGCCCACCTCCCGGACATTTTCCATCCAGCCGGACAGCTGGACGGCCTGGCCCACGTGTTCCAGGCGCAGTTCATTGCAGGTGTGGGTGCGGTTCTGTGTCATAGCGGCTCCTCTTTTCTATTACAAATTGTTGTTTTTTATCGAAAAATTGCGGATTGTATTAAAAATTGCGGCTCTGGCGGCGGCAGCGGCGGGGGAGGGGGGCGGCTAACCCAGAATGGGGGCGCCGCTCTCCCGGGCCTGCAGACCGGCCCGGACCCGCTCCAGGGTTTCCTGAAAGGGCAGCTTGGTCTGCTCCCCGGAGGCCATGTCCTTGCAGGCCACCAGGCCCGCGGCCACCTCGTCCTCGCCCAGAAACACCACATAGGGCACGCCCAGCTTGTCCGCGTAGTTCATCTTGGCCTTGAATTTTTTCTGCTCCGTGTACAGCTGGGTCCGCACCCCGGCGGCCCGCAGGCGGGTGGCCAGGGCAATGGCCGGGGACAGGCTCTCGGTCATGGGCAGAATCAGTACATCCGCGGGGGCGGTGATCATAGCCTCGTTCAGCAGCTTCTGCTCACTGAGCACGTAGAAGAGCCGGGTGAGCCCAATGGAAATTCCCACTCCTGGCAGTAATTTATCGGTATAATATTCCGCTAAGTTATCATATCGGCCGCCGGAACACACGCTGCCGATCTCCGGATGGTCCAGCAGGGCGGTCTCGTAGACGGTGCCGGTGTAGTAGTCCAGGCCTCGGGCGATGGTAAGGTCCACGGCAAAATTTTCCTCGGGGACGCCAAAGGAGGCCAGGTGCCGCGCCACCGTGTCCAGTTCTGCCAGCCCCTGGTCAAAGAGTTCGCTGCGTCCCCGGTAGTCCGCCAGGGCGCTGAGCACCTGGCTGTTGCTGCCCCGGATGGCAATAAAGTCCAGGATTTCCCCGGCTTTCTCCCCGCTGATGCCCAGTTCGCCGGTGAGCAGGTCCCGGACCTTGTCCGGGCCGATCTTGTCCAGCTTGTCCACGGTGCGCATGATGTCCCCGGCCTGCTCCGTAAGGCCCAGCATGGCGTAGAAGCCATTGAGGATCTTCCGGTTGTTCACCCGGATCTGGAACCGCTTCAGCCCCAGGCGGGTGAAGGTCTGGTAGATGATGGCGGGGATCTCCGCCTCGCTCATGATGTCCAGCTTGCCGTCGCCGATGATGTCGATGTCCGCCTGATAGAACTCCCGGAAGCGTCCCCGCTGGGCCCGCTCCCCCCGGTAGACCTTGCCGATCTGGTAGCGGCGGAAGGGGAAGGAGAGGTCGGCGTAGTGGAGGGCGACGTACTTGGCCAGAGGGACGGTGAGATCAAAGCGGAGGGAGAGGTCCGCGTCCCCCTTGGTGAAGCGGTAGATCTGCTTCTCCGTCTCGCCGCCGCCCTTGGCCAGCAGCACCTCGCTGGCCTCGATGAGGGGGGTGTCCAGAGGGGTAAAGCCGTAGAGGGAGTAGGTGTCCCGGAGGATAGACATGATGCGCTCCATTTGCTGCTGCTGGGGGGGCAGCAGTTCCATGAAGCCGGAGAGGGTTCTGGGCTGTACTTTCATGGTTGGCTCCTTTTCCTTCCACCCGCCGGGGCGGGGGAGATATTGGTTCTTGGTTTGGCGGCTGTGTCCTGCCGCCGGTGGGGTTCTTGCTTTTTTTGGTTTTTGGGGGCGGAACCCCAAAAAGCCAGGAACAGCAAAAGCTTCCCTGAAAGGGACGGGGGACGTTCCGCGCCCCGGCGCGGGTACCTTTTTCTGCGAAGAAAAAGG
>USMP01000228.1 GCA_900555795.1 uncultured Eubacteriales bacterium | reverse complement strand
CCCGCCGCTCTGGACTTTGCCTGCGCTGCCATGCCGGAGGCCGGGGAGGTGCGCCTGGCTGTAGGGGCGCTCTCCGCCGGGGCGGAGTATCCCCAGCTGAACCTGGCCATCCTTACCGAGGGGCAGCTGACGACGGCCTCCGCCGGGAAGCAGGGCAGGCCCCGCTCCACAAAAAGGGACAACCGTCAGAAGCTGCTCAGCTACACGGATCTGACGCCGGGGGACCTGGTGGTCCATACCCACCACGGCGTAGGCCGCTTTGAGGGCATCCGCAAGATGACTGTGGACGGCGCGGATCGGGATTACATCAAGATTGCCTATGCCGGCAGCGACTGCCTGTATGTCCCCGCTACGCAGCTCGACCTGGTGAGCAAGTACATCGGCGGCGGAGGCGGCGATGAGGAGGGGGGACGCCCCGCCAAGCTGAACAAGCTGGGAGGCACCGACTGGGCCAAGCAGAAAAAGCGGGCCAAGGCGGCCGCCAGGGATCTGGCAAAGGGCCTCATCGCCCTCTACGCCGAGCGCCAGCGCCGGCCCGGCTTCGCCTTCTCCCCGGACTCCCCCTGGCAGCAGGAGTTTGAGGAGGCCTTTGACTACGCGGAGACGGACGATCAGCTGCGGTGTATTGAAGAGATCAAAAGGGACATGGAGCGGCCCGTGCCCATGGACCGGCTCCTCTGCGGCGATGTGGGCTACGGTAAGACGGAGGTGGCTCTGCGGGCCGTCATGAAGTGTGTGCTGGACGGGAAGCAGGCCGCCATCCTGGTGCCCACCACCGTCCTGGCCCAGCAGCACTATACCACGGCGGTGAACCGCTTCCGCTCCTTCCCTGTGGAAACCCGGGTTCTCAGCCGCTTTCAGACCCCCGGCCAGGTCCGGCAGATCCTCTATGAGCTTCAGGCCGGACGGATTGATCTGCTGATTGGCACCCATAAGCTGCTGCAAAAGGACATTCATTTTAAAGATTTGGGCCTGCTGGTGGTGGACGAGGAGCAGCGCTTCGGCGTGACCCACAAGGAGAAGCTGAAGGAGATGGCAAAGCAGGTGGATGTGCTGACTCTCACCGCTACGCCCATTCCCCGGACCCTCAACATGGCTCTTTCCGGCATCCGGGATATGTCCACCTTGGAGGAGCCGCCCCACAACCGCCAGCCGGTCCAAACCTACGTGGTGGAGCACGACTGGGCCATGCTGGCCGACGCCATGCGCCGGGAGATTGACCGGGGGGGCCAGGTCTATTACCTCCACAACCGGGTGGAGTCCATTGACCTCACCGCCGCCCGCATTCAGAAGCTGGTGGGGGAGGGGGCGAAGGTGGTGGTGGGCCACGGAAAGATGGGGGAGCAGCAGCTCAGTTCCGTCATGCAGCAGATGGTGGAGGGGGAGGCCCAGGTGCTGGTGTGCACCACCATTATTGAAACCGGCATCGATATTGCCAACGTCAACACCCTCATTATTGAGGACGCGGACAAAATGGGGCTCAGCCAGCTCCACCAGATCCGGGGCCGCATTGGCCGCAGTGCCCGCCGGGCCTACGCCTATATGACCTACCGCCGGGGCAAGGTGCTCTCGGAGGTGGCCTCCAAGCGCCTTACCGCCATCAAGGAGTACGTGGAGTTCGGCTCCGGCTTTAAGATCGCCATGCGGGATCTGGAGATCCGGGGGGCGGGAAACCTGCTGGGCCCGGAGCAGTCCGGGTATATGATGAGCGTGGGCTACGACATGTATCTCCAGCTTTTGGAGGACGCGGTGCTGGAGGAACGGGGGGAGAAAAAGGCGGTGGCCACCGAGTGCGCCGCCGATCTGACGGTGAGCGCCAACATTCCGGACCGGTACGTCCCCTCACCGGAGCAGCGCATGGATCTCTACCGCCGCATTGCCGCCGTCCGCAGCGAGGCCGACGCCTCGGATCTTCTGGACGAACTTATGGACCGCTACGGCGAGCCGCCCAAATCCGTATACGCCCTGCTGGATGTGGCTATGCTCCGCTCCAACGCCTCCCGGGCGGGGATTTCCGACATCTCTCAGCGGGGGGATACGCTGAAGCTGACTCTCGCCAGCTTTGCCGTCCAGGCCCTGGCCAAGGTCTGCGCCATGCCCAAGTACCGCCAGCGGCTGCAGCTGTCCGCCGGGGATGTGCCGGCCCTGACGCTGCGGCTGCGGCCCAAGGAGCCCGTGCTGGAGACGGCCCTCACCCTGGTGGAGGATCTGCGCCTGGCGGGGGAGCCGGCGGAAAAATAGATTGTTTCGCCGGGACATTCGTGGTAAGATAAGCCATGTGCTGTATGTGACGCTTCCGCTGTGCCGGGAGGGAGAGGCAGATCCCGGGCTGGACGCCGCGGGAAATTAATGAATTGGTGAGGAACCCCTATGAAAAAAAGGATGTGTATGCTGCTGGCGGCGGTGCTGCTGGTGACGCTTTGTGCCGGGTGCGGCGCGCCCCGGGAGGAGCAGACGCCCCCCTCCGACATTTTCTATGATCTTACCGGTATTGCTCCGGATGAGACCCTTTTGACTGTGTCCGGCAACGCCATTCCCGCTGAACTGTACTTCTATTGGACCAGCTACACCTGCAGCGCCCTGGAGTATCAGATCGGCATGTACAACAGCTACTACGGCTATTACAGTGAATTGATCGACAGTGAGACCGGCTCGCTGCTGTGGGACGCGGCTTTTGGCAGCACCGGCGGCACCCTGTCCGACTATGCCCGGGAGCAGGCGAAAAACACCGTCGCCTTCTATGCCAGCGTGGAGAACCTGGCCCGGGAGAACGGTGCGGAACTGAGCGAGGAGGACGAGAAGGCTCTGACGGAGGAGAAGGCCTCCACCATTGAGGAATTGGGCGGTCAGGAGGCCTTCCTGTCCTACCTGGAGAAGCTGAGCATCAGCGAGGCGGGCTTTGACCGGGTCAACCGGGATATTGCCCTCTTTGATAAGCTGGTGGACCAGGTAATGGAGGAGGGAAGCCCCCTTTATCTGGAGCCCGTGGACTACGACCAGTACGCCACCTATGCCGACCATATCCTGCTGGCCACCGTGGACCTCACCACCGGCGCGGCCCTCAGTGAGGAGGAGATTGCCGCCAAGCGGGCCACCGCGGAGGAACTGCTGGAGCAACTCCGCGCCGCCGAGGACGTGGCGGCCCTCTTCACCCAGCTGGCCGACGAGTACAGCGAGGACTCCGGCCGCGCGGGCAACCCCGAGGGCTACACCTTCGGCTCCGGTCAGATGGTCGAGGAGTTTGAGAGTGCCGCCGCCGCGCTCGGCGAGGGCGAGGTCAGCGAGATCGTGGAGAGCTACTACGGCTACCACATCATTCTGCGCCAGGACTTTACCGAC
>USMP01000227.1 GCA_900555795.1 uncultured Eubacteriales bacterium | reverse complement strand
GCCTCGTACATATCGCAGTTGAAGTAGTTATAGGCAAACACAGCGCAGCCGACCGGGGCGACGCCGATGACGTCCTCCTGCTTAAACTTCTCCGAGAGCACCTCGGCCACCAGGCGGTGGATGATGCCGTGGGGGCAGCCGGGGCAGTAGTGGAGCACCGCGTCGGTGAGGGATTTGGGCTTTTGAAATACGATTGCCATGTCACATCGCTCCTTTCTGGGCTTCCCGGATGCTCTGGAGCACCTGGTCCGGGCTGGGGATCATGCCGCCTGCCCGGTTGCAGAGGGATACCGGACGCCTGCACTGGGTGGCCAGACGGATGTCCTCGATCATCTGGCCCATGTTCAGTTCCACGGAGATGAAGCTCTTCGCCTGGTCGGCGGCGGCCTGAAGGGCCTTTGTGGGGAAGGGCCAGAGGGTGATGGGCCGGATAAGGCCGGCCCTGATGCCCTCGGCACGGGCGGCGGCCACGGCGTTTTTCGCCACACGGGCGGCGATGCCGAAGGCCACTACGCATATGTCTGCGTCCTCCATCCGGTACGCCTCGTACATGGCCTCGTTTTCCTCCACGGCCCTGTACCGCTCATAGCGCTCAAAGTTCTTCCGCTCCAACTCCTCGGGGTTGAGGTAGAGGGAGTTGACGATGTTGTGGCGGCGCTTGCACTCCGTGCCAGTGAGGGCCCAGGGCTTGGCGTAGGTCTCAATCTCCACATCCTCAAAGGAGATGGGCTCCATCATCTGGCCGATGGTGCCGTCGGCCAGAAGCATGGCGATCATGTTGTACTTGTCCGCCAGGTTGAAGCCCTTAACGGTGAGGCTGGCCATCTCCTGGACGGAGGCGGGGGCCAGCACGATCATGCGGTAGTCCCCGTGGCCGCCGCCCTTGGTGGCCTGGAAGTAGTCGGACTGGCTGGGCTGGATGCCGCCCAGGCCGGGGCCGCCCCGCTGGACGTTGACCACCAGGGCCGGCACATCGGAGCCGGATATGTAGCTGATGCCCTCGCTCTTCAGGGAGATTCCGGGGCTGGAGGAGGAGGTCATCACCCGCATGCCCGCGGCGGCAGCGCCGTAGACCATGTTGATGGCGGCCAGCTCGCTCTCCGCCTGGAGAAAGACACCGCCGATCTTGGGCATCCTCTTGGCCATGTAGGCGGCGATTTCGGTCTGGGGGGTGATGGGGTAGCCGAAGTAGTGGCGGCAGCCGGCACGAATCGCCGCCTCCGCGATGGCCTCGTTGCCCTTCATCAAAACTCTTTCTGCCATGATGATCCTCCTTACTTTTCCACGGTGATGATGCAGTCAGGGCACATGGTGGCGCAGAAAGCGCAGCCGATGCACTGCTCCTGATCCGTCATGACCGCGGGGGAATAGCCCTTCTTGTTGATCTGGTCCCGGGCGATGGCCAGAATGTGCTTGGGACAGGCCTCCACGCACAGGCCGCAGCCCTTGCACAGGTCGGTGAGAAACGTTACCTTTGCCATGTTGGGTCCTCCTTTATGTTGTTTGCGGGCCGAAGAGAGGGCGGGCCTTGGGCGGGGCCTTCTGCTCCGGGAGATCGAAATATTTTACCTGGAGACGCATGGGGAGGAGGTGGGGGAGCCGCCCCGCCAGTTCCGCCGCCACCGTCTCCTCGGCGGCGGTCATCCACACCGGCAGGCCGCTGAGGCGGCTGAGGGCCTCCATATAGGGCAGGGCCGCCAGGACGGTGTCCGCCGTGGTTTCGTGGGCCAGGTTGGCGTTGTTTACGATGCAGGTAAAGGGCAGGCCGCCGGCCCCCTCAATTTCCCGCATCACCTCCAGCGCCTCCTCCGGCGTGGCGGTCAGGGGGCGGCAGGGGTTGGCCACGAAGGCCATCCGGTAGTTGCCCTCCTCCAGAAGAAAGGGGGTGTAGCGCCCCAGGGCGTAGGCCCCCCGGTCGTCCCCGCCGATGTCCATGACGGCGTAGAGGCTCCTGTCCTCCACCAGGCGGTAGGCCTCCGCCGGCAGGGCCGGCAGATCCACGTTGGAGTTGGCGAACTGGGGGGAGATGAGGTCCACCCCGGCCTGGGCCAGCTGGGCGGCGCTGTCCTTGGTGCGGAAGTAGGGATTGACAATGTCCAGATCCGCGATGGCCACCCGCTTGCCCTCCCGGGCCAGGAGCAGGGCGTAGTTTACAGCGATATTGGTCTTGCCGGAGCCGTAGTGTCCGGCGAAGAGGGTTGCTCGTTTGTGGTTCATAGCGCTTCCTTTGCCGCCGCCGCTGGGGGCGGGGGACTTGTTTCATCAGGCTCTGGGGAGAGCCGGCCGCCGGCTTACAGCTTGTTGCGGATGATCTTCCCGCTGGCGGTCTTGGGCAGTTCATCCCGGAACACCACCACACGGGGATACTTGTAGGGGGCGGTGTGCTCCTTGACGTAGGTCTGGATCTCTTTCTTCAGTTCCTCTGTGCCCTCCTTGCCGGGGACCAGCACGATGCTGGCCTTCACCACCTGGCCCCGGACGGGATCGGGGGCGGCGGAGACGCCGCACTCCAGCACGTAGGGCAGTTCCATGATGACGGACTCAATCTCGAAGGGCCCGATGCGGTAGCCGGAGGACTTGATGAGGTCGTCCACCCGGCCCACGTACCAGAAGTAGCCGTCCTCATCCCGCCAGGCGGTGTCGCCGGTGTGGTACATCCCGTCGTGCCAGGCGGCGTCGGTGCCGTCGGGGTTGTTGTAGTAGCCCCGGAAGAGGCCGCAGATATCGGTCTTCTCCGCCCGGACCACGATCTCGCCCACCTGGCCCACGTCCACGCTCTCACCATCCGGGTCCACCAGGTCGATGGGGTACAGGGGGACGGGCTTGCCCATGGAGCCGATCTTGGGGCTCATGCCGATGAGGTTGCCGATCATCACCGTGGTCTCACTCTGGCCGAAGCCCTCCATGAGGCTCAGGCCCGTGGCCTTCTTAAACTGGTGGAACACCTCCGGGTTCAGGGCCTCCCCGGCGATGGTGGCGTGCTGGATGCTGGTCAGATCGTAGCGGCTGATGTCCTGCTTGATGAGCATGCGGTACATGGTGGGGGGCGCGCAGAAGGTGGTGATGTGGTACTTGGCGAACATGGGCAGGATGTCGGCGGCGTCGAAGCGGTCGAAGTCGTAGACAAAGACGGCGGCCTCGTTGAGCCACTGGCCGTACAGCTTGCCCCACATGCTCTTGGCCCAGCCGGTGTCGGAGATGGTCAGGTGGAGCCCCTCCGGGTCCACACAGTGCCAGTAGCGGGCGGTGATGAAGTGGCCCAGGGGGTACTTGTAGCACTGGACCGCCGCCTTGGGGAAGCCGGTGGTGCCGGAGGTGAAGAACATGAGCATCGGGTCGGAGGACTTGTTCGCCTTCTCCCCGGTGGGCCGGGCGAACTCCTCGCTCTGCTGGGCGACGAGGGCGTCATAG
>USMP01000226.1 GCA_900555795.1 uncultured Eubacteriales bacterium | reverse complement strand
AGCAGGGACCCGCCGATCAGCCAGATGACAGGGGTACGGCTGTCTCCCAGGGCCCGGAGGACGCTGGCGGTGAAGTTGTAGAGAAAGTAGGCGGGCAGGCCTGCGAAAATTGTGACGATGTAGGTGTAGGCCCGGGCGTGAATGTCGGCGGGGGTGTTCATCACAGTTAGAATGCCGTCGCAAAAGGCCACTGTGGATACGGTCAGCGCCGCGCCGAAGAGCAGACACAGCCAGGTGCCGCCGGTGACGTACCGGCGCAGTTCCTGGTGGTTGCCGGCGCCGAATTGCTGGGCCACGGGAATGGTGAAGCCGCCGCAGATGCCGGTGCAGAAGCCCACCACCAAAAAGTTAATGGAGCCGGTGGAGCCCACGGCGGCCAGCGCCGCCCCGCCCAGAGTCTTGCCCACAATGGCAGTGTCCACCACATTGTAGAACTGCTGGAATAAATAGCCGAATAAAATTGGAATGCCGAAGCTGAGAATCAGCTTCATCGGGTTGCCCCGGGTCAAATCCTTTGTCATACAAAACCACCTCATGGCAGAAATCAGTTTCAAAAAACCATTCTGATTATAGTGGTTTTATACAAAAAATCAACAATAAATTTGTGCAAAATGTAAAAACCTTTTGGGGCGTCCCTTGTGCAAGTTGATTGAACGGAGGGGTCTCCCCGGCGCAAAAGCGCCGGGGAGGCCCCTCCGTCTGCCAAAATCTGACAGCGTTAAAAAAATGACGGGATTCTTTCTTGGCGGGTCTGGTTCCCTCCCGCGCGGCAGCCGGTTACTTCAAAATCTTGTGGACATCCTCGCTCCGGCCCAGTACCAGCAGGTGCTCCTCCTCGCTGAACACGTAATCCGGGTGGAGGTTGGGCCGGACGGAGCCGTCTTTGATGGCGGCGATGACGGTCATATTGTACTTGGCCCGGAAATTCAGTTCCCGCAGGCTCTTCCCCAGCCAGCGCTTCAGGGGCTGCAGTTCGTAGATGGAGTAGTCGTTGGTGAGACGGATGCAGTCAAAGATGTTGTCGGAACTCTCGCTGACGGCGATGCTGGTGGCCACCTCCAGTTCGGGATAGATAATCTGATCTGCCCCGTTGCGCAGGAGAAATTTGGCCTGCACATCGTCATCCGCCTTGCTGAACACCTTCTTTGCACCCATCTCCTTGAGAAGACTGGTGATCTGCAGGCTGCTGAGGACGTTCCCCCCCACACAGACGAAGCAGGCGTCGAAGGTGTCCACGCTGAAGGAGCGGAGCACCTCCTCATTGGTGCAGTCGCCCACCTTTGCGCTGACCACAAGGGGGAGCATGTCCTCCAGGTTGGCGCTGCTCTGGTCGGCGATCATGATTTCACAGCGCTGCTCCGCCAGGGCTCGGCACAGGTGGTGGCCGAAGGAGCCCATGCCGATAATGAGAAAAGACTTCATATTGACCTCCAATATCACTGGTAAAATCAGCCGATGGTAATCCGCTCCCGGGGGAGGGTGACAGGGGGGAGGGCCCGCTTTTCCAGCAGGGCCACGGCAAAGGAGATGCTGCCCACACGGCCGCAGTACATGAGGAAGGCCACAATCAGCCGGCTGAGGGGGAGAAGGCTGCGGGTGACGCCGGTGCTCATGCCCACGGTACCAATGGCGGAGAAAACTTCAAAGAGGACCTCCGTCAGGGGAAGGGCCTGGATGGCACAGATGGCCAGGGCGCCGGCCAGAGCCAGCGTCAGGTTGGTGAACAGCACGGAGGTTGCCTTTTTCAGCGCCTCGTCCCCAATGCTGCGGCCAAAGACATTGGTGCTCTGCTCCCGCCGGACCCCGGCGATGGTATGCAGAAAGATGACTGCCACGGTGGTGGTCTTGACGCCGCCGGCGGTGGAGCCGGGACTGCCGCCGATGATCATCAGAATGATGGTCAGCAGGGTGCTGCCGGAAGAAAGGGCGGCGGTTTCGGTGGTGTTGAAACCGGCGGTGCGGGGAGTGACGGCGTCGAAAAGGGCCTCCAGAGCCTGCTGGCCCAAACCCTTGCCCGTCCCCAGATTGCCGCGCTCCAGCAGGAGGAAAAGAAAGAAGCCCCCCGCTACCAGAATCAGGTTTACAAAAAGCACAATTTTCGTCTGGAGCCGGTAGTGGCGCCAGCGCAGCTTGTTGGCGGACAGATCCTCCCACACCAGAAAGCCTGCGCCGCCCACCAGGATCAGGGCGCACAGGGTCAGCACCACCAGGGGGTCCCCGGCGTAGGCGGTGAAGGAGGAGTAGGGGCCGCTGTGGGCGCCCATCAGGTCAAACCCGGCGTTGCAGAAGGCGGACACGGCGTGCCATACCCCATAGTAAATGCCCCGTGCCGGGCCAAAGTCCTGGACAAAGCGGATAGAGAGCAGGACCGCCCCCAGCCCCTCCGCCAGCACGGTTCCCAAAAAGATGCGGCGGATAAAGGGAACAATGCCGCCCAGCTGGTAGTGGCTGATGCTGTCCACCACCACCTCCCGCTGCCGGAGGCCCAGCCGGCGGCGCAGCAGCATCAGAAAGAGGGTAGCGATGGTCATAAAGCCCAGGCCGCCGATCTGGATGAGGACAACCAGAACCACCTGGCCGAAGGTGCTCCAATAGGTGGCGGTATCCTGCAGCACCAGACCGGTGACGCAGGAGGCGGAGGTGGCGGTAAAAAGGGCGGTCAGGAAGGGGGCGCCGCCAGGGACCCGGGTGGAACAGGGCAGCATCAGCAGGGCCGTGCCCACCAGAATCATGATAAAAAAACCCAGTGCGATAATCTGGGTGCTGGACAGCTTCGCTTTCTTGTGTCGTTTCATAAGCATTCCATTACGCATGCAATTCCCGGTCAAACCGGGTATTTTCATCATAGCACACTTTCCCGCCGGGTGCAACGGCGGGGCATCAATTTAATAATTGTAAAATCTATGTTAAGGTTCTGCAAAAAGCGGGAAAAATTGTCCTTTACAAGTATGACAAATTTCGCTAGAATGCTATATGTGAGAATATGGGATATAAAAAGAAAACGTTGGGCCGCCACAGGAGGCTGGCCAGGAGGAAATCATGAGTATTTTTAATCTGCTTTCGCTCTTTGGAGGGCTTGCCCTGTTCCTGTACGGCATGCGCCTGATGGGGGATGGGCTGAAGAAGGGATCCAGCGCGGCGCTGAAGCGGGCTCTGGAGCGCGTGACCGGCAACCCGGTGATGGGCTTTCTGCTGGGCCTGGTGGTGACGGCGGTGATCCAGAGTTCCACTGCCACCATTGTGCTGACCTCCGGCCTGGTAGGGGCGGGGCTTTTGACCCTGCGCCAGTCCATCGGCATTGTGCTGGGGGCCAATGTGGGCACCACTGTTACCGCCCAGATCATCCGCCTTCTGGACCTGGATACCCAGATCCAGAAGATGCGGGAGCAGGAAACAGATTCCAATGTCTACTCTAT
>USMP01000225.1 GCA_900555795.1 uncultured Eubacteriales bacterium | reverse complement strand
TACTGCCGGCAGGCAAACGCCCCCGGGGTTCAGCCCGCTGCTCGGAACGGTATTCAGGCGCCGCGCCCCTGCCGCCTCGCACCAGCCGGCGGCTCTCTGGAGGGTGTGACGGCGCCCTACTTGGTTTCCTCATCGCATGTTCTGTCTGCCAACGACTTTATCACTTTTAACAAATAAAGTCAATACCAAATTTCACAAAATTTCGCCGGAGGCGGCTGCTATCCCACGGTGAAGCCATTGACCATGGCCTGGGCCACATAGGTGCCCTGCTCGTCCCGCACCTCCACCTCGTACAGACAGGTGGTTCGTCCCGCCTTGCGGCACCGGGCCTGGGCCAGCAGCGTCCCGCCCTTGGCAGGGGAGAGAAAGGTGAGGGAGACGTTCTGGCTGACGGTGACGCGCTCAGCGAAGGCGTTGGCGGCCACGGCGAAGGCGAAGTCCGCCAGGGTAAAGACAGCGCCCCCCATGGGCGTGCCGTTGGCGTTAAGATGCTCCGGGCGCAGCGGCAGGCGGCAGAGGGCCTCCCCCGGCTGGGCGGAGACGATCTCCGCTCCGGTGGCCTCGGTGGCAAAGCGGTCGGCCTGAAAGCGGCGGCGGATCTCGGTGATGGATAGCATGGATCAGACTCCTTTCTGCCGCGGACGGCGCGGCTATGTGGCCTATTGTAGCATGATAGGGCGCCGTCAGGCAAGCCCTGGGACGAATAATAGAAAAGGGCGGAAAATCTTGTTGCGAAATGGCGGGACTTGCTATATGATAGGTGAGGAAATATGTGGGTTACACCATGTAACGAATAGGGGGCGAGGGGCCGGTGTTTTCCCTTGTGGCGGAGTTTTTGGCATTTATTTTGCTGTTGGTGCTTGCGATCCACCTGTATGAGCGGGAGAGAGTCAACTCCTATTTCGCAAAAAAGTTTTGGCGGTGTCTGCTGCTGGCGGTGCTCTCCGTGCTGCTCAACGCTCTGACCGTCCTGACAATCGCATACGCCCGCGCCGTTCCGCTGTGGCTGAACATGCTGGTCAACTCGACCTACTTTCTGGTCAGCTATGCCATGACGGCCTCCTTCGCCCAGTACCTCTTTGAGAAGCTGCTGTCCCATGTGTATGACGGCACCTGTATCCGGCGGGCTACCTGGGCCAATCGCGGCCTTCTGGCGGCGGCGGTCTGTGTCACGGTGCTCAATCTGTCCACGGGGCTGGTGTTCTACTTTGACGAGAATTTGCAGTACCGGCGGGGGCCGCTGAATGGCGTGGGCTATATACAGGTGGCAGCGGAGGCCGTGCTGCTGATCTACTGCTACCTGCGCCACCGGGGCAGTGTGGACGCCGCCATGAAGCGGGTGGTGCGGGTCGGTGTGCCCGTGACGGCCCTGCTGGTGGCGTTTCAGCAGATGTACCCCGGCGTGCTGCTCAACGGCACCATGGGCGCTTTTATGGCGATTATCCTGTTCATCAACTTCCAGAGCCAAATGGTGGAGGTGGACGCCATCACCCAGCTGGGAAACCGGAGTTCCTTTCTGCTGGAACTGGAGATGCAGCTGGCGGCCCGGCAGCCGATGCAGGTGATCTTGGTATCCCTGTGCCAGTTTGGAGCGATGAATCTGGCCTACGGCTACGAAACGGGGGACGAAATCCTCTATGAGATCGCCCACTGGCTGGATGGAGAGCGGGGAAAGGGCAAGGTGTTCTGCTTTTCCCCCGTGACCTTCGCCATGCTGCGCCCACGGGGGATAGAGAGGCGCCCCCGCACTGGACAGAGCGGATTTTGGACCGCTTTAAGGGTGAGTGGAACCTGGGGGACAGTGTTTGCAGGGTGCCGGCACGGGTACTGGATATGGATGTCCGGGGCGGAAGGTGGACGGTGGCGCAGATTGTGGAGTGCCTGGAGTTTGGGCAGATGCGGCTGAAGCAGGAGGGCCGGGGGTATCTCTACTTTAATGAGGAGACGGCCCGGGACCCCCAGCGGCGCAAGTATCTGGCGGACTGCCTGCGCCGGTGCATCGCCCAGCGGACGGTGGAGGTGTGGTACCAGCCGGTATACTGCTCCGGGACCGGCGCCTTCTGCTCCGCGGAGGCGCTGGTGCGGCTGCGGGATGGGGATGGGGGGGTTGCTGCCCCTGGGCGAGTGCATTCCGCTGGCGGAGGAGAGCGGCCTCATCGGCGGCATCAACCGCCAGGTGCTGGAGCGGGTATGCGCTTTTCTGGGCGCGGTGGAGCCGGGGCGGCTGGGGATGGTGACAATTAACCTGGCCATGGACCAGCTGGCGGAGCCGGCCTTTGTCCAGAAGCTGCGGGAGCTTCTGAAGGAGCGGGGCGTGGCGGAGGAGCGGCTGGGCCTGGAGATCACGGAGCGGATGCTGATCAGCGAGGAGCCAACGGTGCGGCAGACCCTGGAGGAACTGGCGGACGGGGCGTTTCCATTCCTGCTGGATGACTTCGGCGTGGGCTACTCCAACTTCTCCGGTGTGCTCCATTTCCCTTTTTCAAAGATTAAGCTGGACTGCAGCCTGATCCAGAATATCCAAACGGATCACAAGAGCCGGCTGACCGTGCAGGCGGTGATTGACCTCTTCCACCGCTCCGGTATGGAGGTGGTGGCCGAGGGCATCGAGACCCGGAGCCAGGCGGAACAGCTGCAGGCGCTGGGTGCGGACTATCTCCAGGGGTTCTATTTTGCCCGGCCCATGCCGGAGGAGGATTTGCTTCGCTTCCTGGAGGAGCGCAGGGGAGACACCGGCGCGCTGTCCGCCGCCGGTGTATGTGAATAAAAGGCTTCCCTTTAGAGCGCCGGCTGATGGCGCGGATGGAGGGAAGCCTTTTGCTGTGGCGGTGTATGGGGCTGGGAGGAATGGGGTTCAGCGGCTTTTGGGGAAGAACAGCGCGATTTCCAGGGTACCCTCCCGGCAGCAGGCGGAGATGGTCCCGCCCATGGCTTCCGTCAGGTGCCGGGCGATGGTGAGACCCAGTCCGGTGGCGCTGCGGCCTGTCTCGACGGTAAAGAAACGGTCGAACAGCTTCTGGGCCAGCACCGGCGTCATGCCGGGTGCGGTGTTGGAAAAGGTAACGGCGCCGGTGGGCGTCAAGGTGATGGACAAATCCCCGGCGCTGTATTTCACAGCGTTGGACAGGATATTGGCGAAAATCCGGCTCAGGGCGCCGGCGTCCAGTTCACGGACCACCGGCTCCTCCGCCATGTGCACCTCCGGTGTGATGCCCCCCTGGGTCAGCACACCGTAGTAGGCGGCCAGACTCTCCTCCAGCGCCTGCCCCAGGTCCACCGGGGCCGGAGTTAGTTCTGGGGAGGAGAGCACCAGGGAGTAGCGGAACAGTTCCTCCGTCAACTCCCGCAGACGCTCCGTCCTGCCCCGGATCAGCGCCGTATAGCGCCGGGGCCCGGGGCTCAATTCCTCCCGCTCCAG
>USMP01000224.1 GCA_900555795.1 uncultured Eubacteriales bacterium | reverse complement strand
GAGATCGCTTCCATGACTTCTGTCCGCCTCAACGCCGTATATTTTTACTTTTACTTTATCTACACAAGTAGATAAGGTTTGTTTTGCTGCGGCGAAAAGGTGGAGGAACCCGGGTTCCATTTAGGTCTTACAGTGAAACGACTGTAAGGCCTTTTTATTTTGCCAATTTTAGTTCATAAAAATGAGGAGACGACGGCTATGATTGTCATTCTGAAAAAGCAAGCCCAGCCCCAGCAGGTGGAACTGTTCACCCAGTGGCTGCACCACATGGGCCTGGCCACCCACATGTCCGTGGGTGAAAATCACACCATTGTGGGCCTGGTAGGGGACACCTCCCGGGTAGACATTGAGAGCATCCAGGCGCTGGACATCGTGGAGGATGTGCGCCGCATTCAGGAGCCCTACAAGAACGCCAACCGCAAGTTCCATGAGGAGGACACGGTTATCACCCTCTCCAGCGGGGCAAAGATCGGCGGCGGCCACTTCCTGATGATGGCCGGACCCTGCTCCGTGGAGAACGAGGAGCAGATTATCTCTGTGGCGCAGGCGGTAAAGGCCGCAGGGGCCCAGGTGCTCCGGGGGGGCGCCTTTAAGCCCCGCACCTCCCCCTATGCGTTTCAGGGCCTCCACGAGGAGGGAATCCGCCTGCTGCTGAAGGCCCGGGAGGCCACGGGGCTGCCCATTGTCACTGAGATTATGGATGCCCAGCACCTGCCCCTCTTTGAGGATATCGATGTGATTCAGGTGGGTGCCCGGAATATGCAGAACTTCGAACTGCTCAAGCAGCTGGGTAAGCTGCGCAAGCCGGTGCTCCTCAAGCGCGGCATGGCCAACACCCTCCAGGAACTGCTTATGAGCGCGGAGTATATTATGGCCGGCGGCAATGAGCAGGTGATTCTCTGTGAGCGAGGCATCCGCACCTTTGAAACCGCCACCCGAAACACCATGGACCTCTCCGTGGTTCCGGTGCTCCACCAGCTCAGCCACCTGCCGGTGGTGGTGGACCCCAGCCATGCCACGGGCCGCTATCAGCTAGTGGCTCCCATGGCCCTGGCTGCTGCGGCGGCGGGGGCGGACGGCCTCATTATCGAAGTGCACAACGACCCGGAGCACGCCCTGTGTGACGGGCCCCAGAGCCTGCGGCCTGAGAAATTCGCGGATCTGATGGATAAGCTGCGGGCCATCCGCCCCTACGCAGACCGGTCCTTCACCACCGGCACCCTGGTGCTTTGAGCGGGGTGGCGTTTATGATTGAGACAGTGGGCGTGGTGGGCCTGGGGCTCATCGGCGGCAGTATGGCCAAGGCCATCCACCAGTATACGGACTGCACCCTTTTGGGCTATGACGCCGATGGGGCGGTGCTCAGCCGGGCGCTGGATGAGGGCGTCCTCACCGCCGCGCTGACGGCGGACAGGCTGGCGGAGTGCGATCTGGTGATTGTGGCGCTCTACCCCCAGGCCACGATTTCCTATGTGACGGAGCACCGGGGACACTTTCGCCGGGGAGGCCTGGTGATGGACTGCGGCGGGGTAAAGGGCATTGTCTGCCAGCCCCTGGAGGCGGTCGCCCGGGAGACGGGCTTCACCTTTGTGGGGGCCCACCCCATGGCGGGGATTGAGCGGTCCGGCTACACAAATGCCTTTCCGGAGTTATTCCAGGGGGCGTCCCTGATTCTCACGCCCTACCAGGGGACGGAGGAGAAGTGTCTGGAGGACATCTGGCAGCTGGCCCAGCGCCTGGGCTTTGCCCGGCTCACCCGCTCCACCCCGGCTCAGCACGACCACATCATCGCCTATACCTCCCAGCTGGCCCACGTGGTAAGCTGCGCCTATGTGGGCAGCCCCTCCGCCCCGGACTTCTCCGGCTTCTCCGCCGGCAGCTTCCGGGACATGACCCGGGTGGCGAAGCTGAATGAGGAGATGTGGACGGAGCTGTTCCTGGAAAACCGGGAGGCGTTGGCCGGGGAGATTGACACCCTGGTGGAGGAACTGGCAGCCTTCGCCTATGTGATCCGCCGGGGGCAGCGGGAGCAGCTGTGGGACATGCTCCACCGGGCCCGGACCATTAAGGAGACCATTGACCGGGAAAACTAACGGCGAGAGGAGAAATTCCATGGAAACTGTCACTGTCCATACCAATCCCAGCTATCCCGTCCACATCGGCCCCGGACTGCTGGACACCTGCGGCCAGCTGCTCTCCGCCGCCATGGGACACCGGCGGTGCCTGGTGGCGGCGGACGATACCGTGGCGGCGCTGTATGCGCCCCGGGTGCTCTCCTCCCTGGAGGAGGCGGGATTCCGGCCCGTGCTGTACACCTTTCCCGCCGGGGAGCGGAGCAAGACCATCGCCACCTATGCTGCCCTCCTGGAGCGGATGGCCCGGGAGAAGCTGACCCGCAGCGACTTTGTGGTGGCTCTGGGGGGCGGCGTCACCGGGGATCTGGCGGGCTTTGCCGCCGCCACCTACCAGCGGGGTGTGGATTTTGTCCAGATGCCCACCACCTTCCTGGCGGCCTCCGACGCCTCCGTGGGGGGCAAGACCGCCGTGGATCTGGCGGCGGGGAAAAATCTGGCGGGGGCCTTCTGGCAGCCGCGGATGGTCCTGTGCGACACGGCCTCCTTTGCCACGCTGTCGGCGGACACGTTTTTGGACGGCGTGGCGGAGACGGTAAAGCACGGACTCATCGCCGACCGGGACTTCTTCCGCTTCCTGATGACCGGGGATCTCCACGCTCACATGGACGCGGTGGTCCGGCGAAATGTGGAGATCAAGGCGGCTATTGTGGGGGAGGACGAACGGGAGCAGGGCCGCAGGAAGCTTCTCAATTTCGGCCACACTCTGGGCCACGCCGTGGAGAAGCTGAGCGGCTACGAGGTCACACATGGTCACGCTGTGGCCATCGGTATGGTCCTGGCGGCCAGGGCCGGAGAGAGGCTGGGCCACAGCCCCGCAGGGGCGGCGGAAGCGGTGTTGGCCGCCTGCCGGCGGTACGGACTGCCCACCGTCTGTCCCTATGGTGCCCAGGATCTCTACGACGCCGCCACCGGGGATAAAAAGCGCTCCGGTGACGGTATCGATGTAGTGGTTCTGAAGGAGGTTGGCCGGGCGGAGACGGTGCGGCTGGATCTTGCCGGCCTCCGGGAGTTTGTGGAGGCTGCTCTATGAATCTTACGATCACGCCCGCAAAGCTTCGCGGAGCCATTACCCCGCCTCCCAGCAAGTCCCAGGCCCACCGGCTTATCATCTGCGCCGCCCTGGCGGCGGGGGGAGACGCCGGATTGCTGGTGATGGACGAAATCGGGCCCCATGAGCAGGATGCCCAGGGCTTTTGCAGGGCGGTATTCCAGGCCCTGGACGGGGAGACGCCTATCCTGGGTGTGCTTCAACGGGCGGATACCCCCCTGTATGCCCGGATCGCCAACCA
>USMP01000223.1 GCA_900555795.1 uncultured Eubacteriales bacterium | reverse complement strand
GAAGTAGGCGTCAAACCCAGCGGTACGGATCTGTTCCTCCGTCAGGTCCCTGGTCAGCTGATGGACGATGGTTCCCACCATCTCCAGATGGCTCAGTTCCTCGGTACCAATGTCGGTCAGCAATCCCTTTAATTCCGGGTAGGGCATGGAGAACCGCTGGCTGAGATAGCGGAGCGACGCACCTAATTCACCGTCCGGTCCACCATATTGACTGATAATCACAGCGGCCAGCTTGGGGTTGGTATTTTTAATTTTAATCGGATACTCCAGCCGTTTCTCATACACAAACATTATTTACGTCCTCCTTCAAACTCCCACGGCCAGGGGTTATCCAGCCAGGTGTACCCCGCCTCAGTGACGGAACTCTGCCGGAGAGGGCCGTATATTTCCTCATAGCGTTTGCGCCCCTCTTTGGCCATTGCAGCAAATTTGATATAGAGGCCGAGCGCCTCCTTATCGTTCTGGTGCGTATCCAAATATAGTCCCAACTCCGTAAGTGCGAAGCCGAGGGCCATCAACTCGCAGAGCGCTGTGTTGTCGCAATTCATGCGGGTCTTGATATCTCTGAAAAAGGGCAGGTGAAGCCCAGGAAACAGTGTTCCGTTTTCCAACGCTGTTTTCTGGTCAAAAATCTCCGGATTGGGGTACTGCATCGGCACA
The DNA here is from genome assembly GCA_900555795.1 of uncultured Eubacteriales bacterium. GTDB lineage: Bacteria > Bacillota > Clostridia > Oscillospirales > Oscillospiraceae > Pelethomonas. The sequence goes on along the minus strand of USMP01000223.1, from coordinate 2,766 downwards.
TAGGGAAAGACCATTGTGGCGCATTTCCCGGGCAGGGAGCCCTCCCGCATGCCGCAGGCTCCGGGTTTTGTATTCTCCAAGGGATGAATCCTCCTTCAAGGAAAGTCGAGAGACGTGGCGTCTCTGGTCTATCCTATGCACCATAGGGACGATTGGACACCGCACGCATAGGGCGCACTGCGGGGGCATAAAGTGGAGGAGGGGGGTGCAGCTATGTTTTTTACATTTAAAAAGTGGACCGCGCTGTACATTTTGTGTTTAATTTTGCTTTTTGCCGGACTTTCACTGATTGCCATACGGGGAAAGGCGGTGCAAGCCTCCGCTCCCGCCGCAACAGAGTCGGGGGGCGTTGTACTGGTCCTTGATCCCGGCCATGGCGGGGAGGACGGAGGCGCCGTGGCCGCCGACGGTACGGTGGAATCCCAGATCAACCTGGCCATTGCCCTGCAGATTGAGGAGATCGCCCAGCTACTGGGGATGGACACGGAGATGACCCGCCGGGAGGATATATCCATCCACGACGCGGGCAGCGAAACTCTGCGGCAAAAAAAAGTCTCCGATCTGAAAAACCGTGTGGCCCTGATCAACAGCGTCAGTGGCGGCATTCTGCTCAGTATTCATCAAAACAGCATGCCTACAGCGCCCAGTGTCCATGGCGCCCAGGCCTTCTACAATGGTACTGACGGCAGCGAGGCTCTGGCTCAGGACATCCAAACCGCTCTCAATAGCTTTATCAATGAAGAAGCAACCCCCAAAAGCCCAAAACGCATTAGAGAGAGTATATATCTAATGAAAAATGTTACTGTCCCCGCAGTGCTGGTGGAATGCGGTTTTTTATCCAATCCCCAGGAAACCGCGCGGCTGCAAACCTCCATCTATCAGACCCGTCTGGCCATGACCATTCTCTCCGGGGTCATGGGGCATTTCAATGCCCCGGCAAGGCATACGCCGGCAGCCTGAAGAAAAGACTGGTCAAAGCCGATTAAACGCAGTATACTGTACAGAGTAATGGCAGAGGAGGTGCGTACTCCCATGATTAAAAAGAAGCAGCAAGCTGTTAAAATTGCCACAGCCGCCAATGGTAAAGCCGCCAATGGCTCCGGCGAGTGCCCGAATCGCCCTGCCCAGAAGCTTTGACGGTTTGCTGGTCAAGCAGGATCTTACGGAAATTTTTCGTGATCGCCACAGCGTCAGGGTCTATACGCAGGAGGAGATCAGCTTATCTCAGTTCTCCTATTTGCTGTGGGCCACACAGGGAGTCAAGGATGTGGTCGGGAAATCCTATGTGACGCTGCGGACTGTGCCCAGCGGCGGGGCACGCCACGAGTTCGAATGTTATCTGGCAGTGCGCAGAGTGACCGGACTGCGCACTGGCCTATACCACTATCTGCCCTTGGAGCACGCGGTGGAACTGCTGGAACAGCCAGAGAATCTGGAGGAGGAGATCACCAATCTGCTCTGCGGCCAGAGTTGGGCCGCAAAAGCCAGTGTTCTCTTCCTCTGGTCCATGGTCCCCTACCGGGTGGAGTGGCGCTATGGGATCTACTCCCATCGGCCCGCTTTGATGGACATTGGACACGTAGGAGAAAATCTATATCTGGCCTGTACCGGCCTTGGTCTTGGCACCTGCGGCATTGCGGCGTTCTCCCACGAGGACGGCTGCCGCCTGCTGGGCCTGGACGGGGAGGAGGAGTACCCTATCTACGCCATGCCGGTGGGCACAATCAGCACGTCAGATCGAGGGGAAGAACGGGCATTTTATCAAGTCCCGGCAGATGCGATTCCATAAAACACTTTACAGAGGAAAATACATATGGCAAAGACAAAAGTGTCCTTTTTCTGTACAGAGTGCGGCAATGAAAGTCCCAAGTGGGCGGGCCGCTGTCCAGCCTGCGGCGCCTGGAATACGATTGTCGAGCAGGAAAATATAAGGAAGGAGAGGGGAGGCCGGCACAGCGGCGGCTCCAGTCCCTTTCATGCCATAAAGGCTGTTAGCTTAACAGATATTGATATAACTGAGGAAGTTCGATTTTCCACTGGAATGAACGAGTTGGATCGGGTCCTGGGCGGCGGTGCGGTCAAGGGTTCACTGGTATTGGTAGGCGGCGCGCCTGGGATTGGGAAATCCACATTGATGCTCCAGATCTGCGGCAGCCTGTGCCAATTCAGCAAGGTGCTGTATGTCTCCGGGGAGGAGTCCGTCCGTCAGCTGAAGCTGCGTGCCCAGCGCCTGGGGGTCCGCGGCAAAAGTCTGCTGGCACTGTCGGAGACAGCGCTGGAGGATGTACTGCAATCTGTTTCGGACGAAGCGCCGGATGTGCTCATCGTAGACTCCATCCAAACTCTCTACAATAGCGCCCTGGACAGCCCTCCCGGCAGCATTGGCCAGGTAAAGGACTGCACCATGTCCCTGATGCAGTTGGCCAAGGGCCGGGATATCACGGTATTTGTCATTGGTCATGTGAACAAGGAGGGCTCCATTGCCGGGCCCAAGGTGCTGGAGCACATGGTGGACTGCGTGCTGTACTTTGAGGGAGAGCAGCACAGCTCCTGCCGAATCCTTCGCTCCGCCAAAAACCGATTTGGTGCCACCAACGAAATTGGTGTCTTTGAAATGGCAGATACCGGCCTGGTGGAGGTGGAAAACCCCTCCCAGATGCTGCTCTCCGGCCGGCCGGAAGGCGCTCCCGGCACCTGTGTAACCTGCGTGATGGAGGGCGTCCGCCCGGTACTGGCGGAGATTCAGGCCCTTCTGGCTCCCGCAGC
>USMP01000222.1 GCA_900555795.1 uncultured Eubacteriales bacterium | reverse complement strand
TCCCCGCCGCAGGCGTAGATCCGCACCGGCTCCCCGGACTGGGCCAGGGCCAGAGCTGTCTCGGCGGCGTGGCCGGGGCGTTTGGTCAGAATGCAGTCCACCGCAAGGCCGTGGCGGGCCTCCAGAGCCCGGGCCATCTCCAGCAGTTCCGTGGTGCAGTTGCGCTTGCCGGCGGTGGGGTTGATAATAAATACGTGCTTCATGGCGTTCGATCCCGTCCCTTGTGAAAGTCAGCGGCTGAACTGATAGAGGTCGCATTTAATCATGCCGTTGTACAGCTTCCGCTTTTTATCAGCCTTCCGGCCGAAGAACCGCTCAAATTCCGGGTGGCTGGTGAGCACCAGGGTCCGCCACTGGGGGGGCACCTGGCGATAGACCTGGCCGAAGGCCGGGAACTTGGTCCATGCCTTTCCGAAGGCGCGGTACAGCTCCTCTGCCTCCGCGTGATCCCCCAGCCGCTGGCCATAAGGGGGATTGGTGACAATCTGGCCGTAGGTCCCCTGGCAGCGAAACTGGCGCATGTCCGCCGTTTCAAAGCGCACCAGTTCCTCCACCCCGGCCTTCACCGCGTTTTCCCGGGCCACGCGGACGGCCCTGGGGTCAATATCGCCGCCCCAGATGTCGTAGGCACCCTCAAACTCCCCGTCCATGGCCTCCCCGGCGGCGTCCAGCCAGAGGCGGCTGTCCAGCCAGGCCCATTTCTGGGCGGAAAAGGACCTGTCCAGGCCGGGAGCCCGGTTCTTGGCGATGAGGGCGGCCTCGATGGCGATGGTGCCGGAGCCGCAGAAGGGGTCCCGGAAGGGGTCCTTCCCCCGGTAGCGGCTGAGGAGCACCATGGCCGCGGCCAGCGTCTCCCGCAGGGGGGCCTCCACCCCCACGGCCCGGTAGCCCCGCTTGTGGAGGCCCTGGCCGGAGGTGTCCAGGTACAGGGCGCACTGGTCGCGCATAATGGCAAACTGGATCTGGCAGACCGCCCCTGTCTCCGGCAGCCGCTGTGCCCCGTAAACACGGCCCAGCCGCTCCGCCGCCGCCTTTTTTACAATCCGCTGGCAGTCGGGCACGGAGTGAAGCTGGGAGTCCAGCGCGTGGCCCTTTACCGGGAACTGGCCGTCCCGGGGGATAAAGTCCTCCCAGGGTACATTCCCGGTCCCCTGGAAGAGCGCCTCAAAGCTGGCCGCCGGGAACCGGCCCATCAGCAGCAGCACCCGCTCCCCGCAGCGGAGGTTCAGGTTCAGCCGGGGAATATCCGCCGCCTGCCCCCGGCAGCGGACCTGGCCGTTGTCCACCTCCACGGCCTGGAGCCCCAGGCGGCGCACCTCGTCGCCCACCAGGCCCTCTAGGCCAAACAGGCAGGGAATCACAAATGTCAGCATCGTTTTTTACCACGCTTCCCTTAAAGTACTTTCAGTATAGCAAAGACAGGGAAAAAAGGCAACGGAAAAGGCTGCCGGCGGGAAAAATGCAGTGGAAAAGAGGCGGCTTTCGTGGTATACTACAGATATTCCCCCGCAAGTTTCATATCTGACAGGATCACATTTGAACGCACGTTGAGGAGGAACTGCCATGCAATATGTCCTGATCGCCATCGGCGTCATCGTACTGGTTCTGCTGCTGATGAATATCCACGTGGTCCAGCAGTCCCGCGCCTTCGTGGTGGAGCGCCTGGGCGCCTATCACGCCACCTGGGGCGTGGGCCTGCATGTGAAGCTGCCCATCTTTGACCGGGTTGCCAAGCGGGTCAGCCTGAAGGAGCAGGTGGTGGACTTCGCCCCCCAGCCGGTTATCACCAAGGATAACGTCACCATGCAGATCGACACGGTGATCTATTTCCAGATCATTGATCCCAAGCTGTACACCTACGGTGTGGAACACCCCATGAGCGCTATTGAGAACCTGACGGCCACCACCCTGCGCAACATTATCGGCGACCTGGAACTGGACCAGTCCCTCACCAGCCGGGACCACATCAACACCAAAATGCGGGCCATCCTGGACGAGGCCACCGACCCCTGGGGCATCAAGGTCAACCGGGTGGAACTGAAGAACATCATTCCGCCCCGGGAGATCCAGGACGCCATGGAGAAGCAGATGAAGGCGGAGCGGGAGCGCCGGGAGTCCATTCTCCAGGCCGAGGGCCAGAAGCAGAGCCAGATCCTGGTGGCGGAGGGCGAGAAGCAGTCCGTCATTCTGCGGGCCGACGCGGCCAAGCAGGCCCGGATCATGGAGGCGGAGGCACAGGCCGAGGCCATCCTGAAGGTGCAGCAGGCCACTGCCGACGCCATCAAACTGATCAATGCGGCCGACCCGGGGGAGGGCGTCATCCGCATCAGGGCCCTGGAGGCCTTCCAGGCCGCCGCCGACGGCAAGGCCACCAAGATCATCATTCCCAGCGAGATCCAGGGCCTGGCCGGCCTGTGCGCCAGTGCGAAAGCCGTCTTCGACGGGGTGGAGCCCAACAAGCCCAAGGCCCCTGCCCAAAACGACGCATCCAGGTAACTATGCGCTGTCTCGAGCAGGCCTGTTCCCGAAGGGGGGCAGCCCACCGCAGCGCACGCGCCGCGCGCGCACGTTTGCGGGCTGAGCGGTGGTTTTTCTAAGGCGCGTGTTCTTAGAAAAGACGGATCTTCAGTCCCTTTCGCCGCTGCGGCGGCGAAAGCCCTGCACGGGGCGTTTCCCTTTCGCAGGAACGCTTTGTTTTCCTGCGTCGTCTCAGGGTCTTTCGATAAGCCGGGCGGCGCCGTCCAAAAGGACGGCGCCGCTTTTTGCATTCCGATCATTTTTCCTTTCCGGGGGGCGGCGGAACGGTGGGCGTATCATGCTCGAATGCGTCGAAGTAATCCTCGTCCTGAAGCTCCGGCTTGCGGTGACGGATGGCGGCGGTGATGATGGGGTAGAGCACGATTGCGATCAACCCGCCGGAAAAGCCGTTGTTGTACAGGTTGAGGCCGGACACCGGAGATCCCGCATAGAGCACCACCGCTGAGTGGAGAAAACCCGCCACGATCCCAAACGGCCATCCGAAATAGCCGGAGACGGGAGCCAGCGTCGTGCCGAAGAGCATGGCCAGCTGCATGGCGCCGGCGCCCAGATCCTGGTGGAGCAGCAATCCGCCCAGCACCACGCCCAGCATGACGGGCGTAATGTTCCGGGCATGTTTGAAGGCGGAAAAGCCGATGATGGTCATGATCCCGCCGATGGTGGGCCCGTTCAGATCACCGCCGGTAACCAGGATAAACACGATGCCGATGAGCCCGTTGACGCCCATGTTGATCAGTACCGGGGCGGAGCCCAGCATGCGCAGGTAATCGCTGGGGGCGCGGCCGGTAGTCTGGAGCAGGCGTCGGTAGCCCGCCCAGGCCGCCCAAACCGGGCGCTTGCAGAAAAAGAGCCCTGCTGCGATAAACACGATACACATGCCGCCCATGGCCGCCCCC
>USMP01000221.1 GCA_900555795.1 uncultured Eubacteriales bacterium | reverse complement strand
CGTTATGACTCTATTTTACCATAGTTTTTTGGAGGAATGTCGACTTTGTCAACAGATCCAAATTGGGTTAAAATGGCGTTGACCAGGAACAGGATGGACATTACCACGTAAGAGTTGTTGGCGCTGCCCAAAATGCCTTTGAAGTAGTCTGCAATCAGCACGTCGCCGCCAGTTTTATTCAGAGCGGTGGCCAGGGGCAGCATGCCCGCGAAGATAAAGATGATGGGCAGGTTAATGGTGGTGGGGATCTCCTTGGGGGTGATGGTGCCCACCAGAACCATGAGGATGGCGCCCACAGCGGCAGGCTTGGTCACATCATTTTTGGTCAGAGCGCAGATGATAATTCCCAAAATGGTGGCGCAGAAGATAACCAGGGTGATGGCCTCTTGTCTGTGGGAGAGGGTGCCGGATTTTTGCATGGCCCGCTCCCCGGCGCTGCTGGCGCTGGCTTCCGCCTCCAGCTGCAGGCCGTTGTCCGGGGTCAGCTTGGTACCAAAGAAGATCGCGAACAGGGAGAGGACGATGGTAATGGGAGCCTTTGCGATCAACGTGGTAAAGAAGGTGTAGCCGCCTGTGCCCCCCAACTCCTCAATAATGGTGTTGTATCCCAGATACATGCCGGCATTGCCCCCAAGAGGGATCAGCCCGGCCCACAGATTGGAGAGGATGCAGATCAGATGGATGTATTTGCTGGGGGTCTTTTTTTGCTCTCGGCAGACCTCAAAAATCATGGGAGTCAGGATGGCGATGGTGGCGGTGGCGTTGACAAAGCAGCCCAGCAGGGCCACCATAACGGTGAAGCCAAACATGATCTTGGTATCGCTGGAGCCAGGCTTGATGATACCGCGGCTAACCCGCTTGAGCACACTGGTTTTGGCCAGTCCGCCGCCGCAGATGAACATGGCCGCCATCATGATGACGGAGGAGTTGCTGAAGCCCGCAAACGCCTCTTTAAATTCCAGTACGCCTGTTACGAAAAGGGCAATACAGCAGAACATGGCGCCGGTGGGGATGGACACCTTACCGGAGCAGAACATAACAACAACAACGGCAAAAATTGCCAGTACAATATATAGTTGTGCCATAGACGCTTCCCTCTCTGTATTTTAAATTTTGGTTACTCCGCGGATACGTCGATCCCAACATGGTACCACTGGAGTGCCCTTGGGAACACAAACATAGCGCCGCTGTCCAGTTCCTGGACATACTGGCGTACCTCCTCCATGTAGGCCGCCACCTTTTCATATCCCCACTTCTTCACCATCACATTGAAGTGGAAGGGGAAGATAACCTGGGCCCGGTAGCGCACCAGCAGTTCCGCCAGTTCCCGGGCGGGCACCTGCTCGCCGCTTCTGGAGGGGGGGCGTACGCCGGACTGGCGCAGCAGCACGTTGGGCCGCATGGCCTTGCAGCGGTCAAAAATGTCGTTGAACACCGCCCGGCCGGAGGCCATCATGATCCGGAAGCCGTTGTTGGTGGTAATGAGGCAGTCCAGGGATTCCATGGAGCCCCACATGTCGGCCTGGGCGTGTCCCGCCAGGCCGAACGTCTGCTTGCATATGTCGTGCTCCGGGGTCCAGGTCCGCTTGCCGGACTCGTTGTGCTTGGCCTGCCAGAACTCAAAGGTCACATCATCCATGGTGAACTTGGTTTCAGGAAACACGGGGAAAATATTATCGAAGGGGATTTTGTGGAACTTCATCAGGTGCTCGGCGGTCATGACACCGCAGAATACCTTGGCGTTGAATTTCTCCACAAAAAATCCCACATCGCTGTCGTGGTCAAAGTGGCCGTGGGTGACAATAATGTAGTCCGCGCCGGTTACGTCCTCCCGGGTGAAGCCCGGAAAGTCACAGCGGATAAAATAGGGGTCGATCAGCACGACCTTGCCGTTGGGCAGGACGAGTTCGTGGTTTGCGCCGCAGTCAAAGGTACGCATTTGGAAGCTGTTGCTCTTCATCTCTTTGTCTCCTTTTCTGCCTGCCGCAGTGCTTCTGCCGGCGGCGTCAGTTTTTACAAAAAATGTGTAGGTTTCCAACTGCGGTTTGGATATTGTGATTGTATTCACAGTACTGCATTTTGTAAAATATTGTTTTCCACATAATATATAGAAAAAACTATGGCAAAACAGAAAAAGAGCCGCCCACCGGGGACACCGGCGGGCGGCTTGCTGCTTCCAGAGGGAATCTGTACTTGGATTGCCGCCCACTGTGCTCAGAGCGACAGGCCCGTCTGCTTGGCATACTCTCTGGCCGCAGTCAGAAAGGCGTCCACGGCAAAAAACAGGAACCGATCCTTCCGCCAGAACAGCTGCAGCGGTTTGGACGCGCCCTGGTCGTCGTAGGGGATGCCGGTGATGTAGCGGTTTCGGGCTGCCACCTCAGTGGGCAGGAATCCGGCGGCGGCGTTATTCTCAATGAATCGCTCCACCGTGTACACCTGATCTGTGTAGTGGATGACCTGGGGGGTCAGACCGCGGCGGCGCATCTCCTTCAGCAGGGCCGCACTGACGTTGAAGCGCTCCGAGAGCATCACCAGCGGCGCCGATGCGATTTCCTCCCAGGTGACAGAGTCCTTCCAGGACAGGGGGTGCTCCCGGTTGACACAGAAGTGCATGGCGGTAGAGGCTACGGGCAGGCAGCCGTAGGACTCCCCCTGGCGGCTGCGGCCGGCGGCCAGCACCAGGTCCAGCCGATTGTCGTCCAGCATTTCGAACAGCCGGCTGGCGGAGGATTCCACCCCGTCCACCTGAATGCCGGGATAGGCCCGGCAAAACCGGACCAGCAGCCTGGAGTAGGCATAGTTGCCGAACAGGGTGGCGAACCCCACCCGCACATACCTGCGCTCCAGGTGCAGATCCCCCACCACCCGTTGCAGGCCGTCGTACTGCTGCAGAATGGGTGCCACGGACTGGAGCAGCACCTGTCCTTCGTCGGTCAGCTGCAGTACGTTCTTGTTGCGGATAAAGAGGGCCACGCCGCACTCCCGTTCCAGGTCCTTCATGGCGGACGACACCGCCGGCTGGGTTACATGCAGCGCTTGGGCGGCTTTGGTAAAACTCAACAGTTCACCCACCAGGGCGAAATACTTCATCTGCACAAGGGTCATAGCGCCTCCTCCGCCCACGTCTGGGCGTGATAACGGGGTCTTTTGGGCTATAAGCAATGGTTTTTTACCGCATGAGACATTAGAGAAACTTATGAAAGAAAAGAAAAACTTTTTGGGGCGGCTGCCAAAAAAATTGTCAGTTTTGCCATAGAAATGGGATATCTTCAAACAGTATAGATAGATTATACAAAAATTTTCCGCTGCGCACAAGGAAAACATCCGGAATAGACCAAGAAAAAGTTTTTAAAAAGGGGCGGGGCAGCTGTTCTCCGGACCGGGGAGCGGTCCAAGAACACTATTTCCCGACAGCCTTTTCCCCCGGCCCCTGCTACAATGGG
>USMP01000220.1 GCA_900555795.1 uncultured Eubacteriales bacterium | reverse complement strand
GGTCGTAGCCGCAGGCGTCGAGGTTGACGAGGTTGGCGCCCGAAAAATCGGTGAGCTCGGCGTATGCCTCCCCCGTCAGGCGAAAGCGTATGTAATCCTTGACCGAAAAGATCCATCGAATGTTGTCAAGCAGTTCCGGCCGGTGGTCCTTCATCCAGGCGAGCAGGCTGACCTGCTGGCTGGCGAGCACCTGTTGGTAGGTCTTTCGGAAGGCGCGGTCCGCCGTCCCGTCCTCCCGCCACCGCCGCGGGTATTCCCACGCGCGCGTGTCGGTCGAGACGATGCCCGGACAGACGGGGCGGTCATCCCTCCCCCAGAGGTAAAGCCCCTTGCCGTGCCCGGTGCAGGAGATCCCCGCAATCCGCGCGGCGGGCACGCCGCTCTCCTCCGCCACGCGGCGGATGCAGCGGCAGTTGGCGGCGTAAAGCGCCTCCATGTCCCGCTCGGTAAAGCCCGGCGCGGGGGTCAGCAGGGGGACGCTTTCGGACGCCTGCGCGACCTCATGCCCCGCCGCGTCAAAGAGGACCGCCTTGGTGAGCGTTCCCCCGTTGTCAATTCCCAGATAAAAGCGCTGTTCCATTGGTTTCTCCTTCCCTGCGGGTCAGGTTTTCTTGTACTCGAAGAACTTGCCCTCCGCACGGGGCGCCTGCGACGACTTGGAGAAGACGACGAGCGCCAGCATCGTCACGACGTAGGGGAAGACCTTGAGGGCCAGCGGCGGCACGCTTGCGAAGGAGGGCAGCAGCATGGAGATCTGCGCCATCGTCACCGCAAAGCCGAAGAAGAGGGTGGCCGCCAGGATGCGGAAGGGCTTCCACTGGCCGAAGATCATCACAGCCAGCGCCAAAAAGCCAAAGCCGGCCACACCGTACTCAAACTTCCATTCGCTGACGCCGGCGGTGATATACACGATGCCGCCCAGCCCTCCCAGAGCGCCGGAGATCAGCACCCCGGCATAGCGCATTTTGTAAACATTGATACCCACGCTGTCCGCCGCCTGGGGATGCTCCCCGCAGGCGCACAGCCGCAGGCCGAAGCGGGTCTTGTACAGCAGCACATAGGAGCAGACCAGCACCACCAGGGTAATGAGCATGAACCAGTTGAACTCAAATCCACCGATATTCACCAGAAATGCCTTCTTGGCGCTGATGTACTGAATGGTGGAGGACACATTATCCGGGCTCTCGGCGGTGTTGATGGCCTTGACGATGACAGTGGCGGCGGCGGTGCCCAGCATATTCATGGCGGTACCCACAATGGTCTGGTCCGCCTTGAAATTCACCGCGGCCACTGCCAGCAGAAGGGAGTAGACCGTGCCCACCGCCACGCTGGCCAGCACCACCACCAGCAGCAGCACCGGGGCGGCGGTTCCCGCCGGCAGGTACTTCATCATCAGCGCGCCGCCCAGGGCGCCCATGACCATGATGCCCTCCAGGCCGATGTTGATGACGCCGCTGTGCTCGGAGAAGCAGCCGCCCAGGGCCACCAGAATCAGAACAGAGGCGAAAAGGAGCGTATATTGGATCAGCAGTGACATTACCTGTCCCCTCCTTCCTGACTGGCGGCGGCGCGCAGCCGCTCTTCCTTCCGGGTCATGCGCAGGTTCATGTACTGCTTGAAGAACAGCACGAAGCCGCACAGGTAGATGATCAGAGCGGAGATAAAGTCGGAGATCTGGGCGCAGTACATGGTCTTATCCACATAGGCCCCGCCGCTGGTGATATGCTCAATGAAGTAGGAGGAGAAGATGGCCCCGATGGGGTTCAGCCCGCCCAGGAAGGCTGCGGCAATGCCGTTGAAGCCCATGCCGGGGACAGAGGAGCGGGTGCACTCCCACTGCTCAAAGCCCGTCAGGTACAGCGTGGCGGCGGCCAGGCCCGCCAGGGCGCCGGCGATCACCATGGTGAGAATCAGATTCCGCTTCTCCCGCATGCCGCAGTAGCGGGCGGCAAACTTATTGCTGCCGGTGGCCCGCAGTTCATAGCCCAGCTTGGTTTTCTCCAGCAGCACCCAGATACCCACGGCCACCAGGATGGCCAGGGGAACGGCGATGGTGACATACTGGTTGTTGCTGAAGAGGGAGCCCAGGCCCAGGCCCGGCAGCAGGGCGGTGGCATTGTAGTTTTTCACCACGTTGGTATAGGGGCTGGCGTTCTCCTTCACCTGGGTCAGCAGCATGTTCACCAGATACAGGGAGATCCAGTTGAGCATGATGCAGGAAATCACCTCGTTGACGTTGCAGTAGGCCTTCAGCAAGCCGGAGAGGGCCCCCAGCAGCGCCCCCGCCGCCATGGCGGCCACGAGGCACACGTACCAGGGCAGCTGCAGCGCCAGAGCGCAGTAGAGGCACGCCCCGGCCCCGGCCACATACTGGCCGGCGGCTCCGATGTTGAAAAGGCCCACCTTGTAGGCAAAGAGCACCGACAGCGAGCACAGCAGCAGCGGCGCGGTCTTGACCAGGGTGTTGCCAAAATACTTCATAGCCGCCTGGGGCGTGGGGTAGTACCAGAAGTTCTTCAGCACCGTCATAATGGCGTCCCAAGCGCCCGCGGGGTTGATGAACAGCAGCACGACGTAGCCCACCAGAAGGCCAATGACAATGCAGATCAGGGAAGCGACCAGGGATTGGACGGCGCCGTTTTTCATCAGGCTCCGCCCGCCTTTCTTTTCACGCATGGCTTACACTCCCTCCCTCTTGGCGCCGGCCATATAGAGGCCCAGTTCTTCCACCGTGACGTACTTGGGATCAAATTGGCCGACAATCTCCCCCTCGTACATCACCAGGATCCGGTCCGACACATTCATGACCTCGTCCAGTTCCAGGCTCACCAGCAGCACGCCCCGTCCGGCGTCCCGCTGGGCCACCAGCTGGCTGTGTATGTACTCGATGGCGCCCACATCCAGGCCACGGGTGGGCTGCACCGCCACCAGCAGCTGGGGATCCTTGTCGATCTCCCGGGCGATGATGGCCTTCTGCTGGTTGCCGCCGGACATGCTCCGGGCGGGGGTCGCGGGCCCCTGGCCGGAGCGCACGTCGTACTGCTCAATCAGCCGCTCGGCGTAGGAGCGGATGGCCCCCCGCTTCAAAAACCCGGCGCCGGTGACAAACTGGGGCTCAAAATACCGCTGGAGCACCAGGTTGTCCTCCAGGGTGTAGTCCAGCACCAAGCCGTACTTGTGCCGGTCCTCGGGGATGTGGCTCATGCCCATGGTGGACCGGTCCCGGATGGGGGCGGCGGTGATATCCTTCCCGCACAGGGACACGCTCCCCTCCTTCACCGGCTCCAGACCGGTGAGACCGTAGACCAGTTCCGTCTGGCCGTTGCCGTCGATGCCGGCGATGCAGACGATCTCCCCCCGGTGGACCTGGAAGGAGACATGCTTGACCGCGTTGTTCTTGTGGCGCTTTGAGGCGACGGTCATGCCCTTTACGTCCAGAACGACCTCGCCAGGCTGGGCGGGGGCCTTC
>USMP01000219.1 GCA_900555795.1 uncultured Eubacteriales bacterium | reverse complement strand
TGGTGAATTTCGGAACGCTGTAAATCGAAATTGATAGGTTCTTCAGATGACGCGGTGAGCATACCAAAGATAGATTCAGCAAAAAGTTCCTTAACGGTATCAACGGACTTCATTTCAGAAAATGAAACCAACTGTGCACTCATCAATTCTACTGCATCATCTCGTTCGACTAATTCCTGCAATCCATTAAAATAGGATGCGAGTTGTGTGATTCCTTCTTTTGGAGTATCGTAAGCAAAAATATTAATAGCCAATGGATAATCTAGAACTACATCAATTAGCTTTTCGGTAGAAAGGTGGTTTAAAATGGTGGTGGGAATTTGACAAGCCTCAATCATCTCATCAAGAGACTGAAGGTTTTTCCACTCATCCATTTCGGGAGTGATAGAGTATTGGAAATCTACATTTTTGAATGTGTTTTCTGCAGCAAAAACTGGGGCTGTTAGAGTGAACAAAATAGTGATAGAGAGGAAAAGGGAAAAAAGCTTTTTATTCATAACAAATGACCTCCTTCTATACTTGGTGTTTCGACTTGCTTAAAATACCCCACTAATATGGTAACATAAAAGAAGTATAATATCAAGGGAAAATACAAGAAATACATAGGGTCAGTCTCCTGTATTTTAAAAAGTGAAGCATATAATGGTTTACCCGTTTATGAATGAACGGGTAAACCGTTATGCGGTTATCTTTCGTAATAAGTTGACAGTCTGGATTATCTATGGTAACATGACACTGGAGGAAAACGTGTATTTGCAGGGGCTACGGATCAGCGGCCCCAGCAGGAAGGAGGCAGGATTGAGCAACTGCGGCCGACGTTGGCCGGGAGCTGCCGGTCAGGGGTTTAGCAGTTTGCTAATACAGAAGCCATATCAGGGTTGATACTCCTGTATGGTGTGCGGGCTTGCCGAAGTAACCTTTGTGAACTGGAAAGCGCACCATGGACCCCAGAGTAAGTAATCTTTGTGAAAGCCTGGGTAAGCAAAATGTATCGTGTCCCTACCCACCTTCTGATAGTAGCCAGGATACTGTAGATCTCCTGGAGAGCCGCACCCTCTACAAAAGTGCCGACAGATCTCGAACTGCCGTAGATCTCAATAAATCGGGGCTGCACACATAAGCAGTTCAAAAAAGTGTCGGGAGTAATCCCAAATCCGTCACACATAAGACGCTAAAAAGTGTATTTGCCGACTGCCGGGTCTCCTCGCTTTTGCTAAAAGAGCGCGAGCAAAATCGACACGCGGAGCCAGCGTCCAATGGACCGCCTCCGGCGGTCAAATGAGGCGCAGCGCGCAGCGCAGCTTTCTCAAAAAAAAGGCTACGCCTCTTTTTTGAGAAAGCTGCGCCCGGGCTGGCGGCAAACCAGCCCGGGCGGCCATAAAGGCGTCAGGCGAGATAGGCGGCGGGGTCCACGGCCTCGCCGTTTTTTGTCACGGAGAAATGCAGGTGGGCGCCCAGGCCCGCCTCGCTGAGGGATGTGTTCCCCACCGCGCCGATCACGGTGCCGGCGGAGACGCTGTCCCCGGCCAGTACCGCCACCTCCGGGTGGAGGCTGGCGTAGGTGGTCACATAGCCGTCGGCGTGGTCAATAACCACTGTGACGCCCAGACGGCCGTCCTCCTCCACGGAGAGCACCGTCCCCGAGGTGGTGGCCTGAATATCCACGCCGTTATGGGTGCGCCAGTCCCCCAGGGTTGCGTCGTAGGCCAGCTGCTCCATGGAGAACACCGCCACCGTCTCCCCGGACAGGGGGGCTACCACCGGCGTCCGGCTGGGCACGGCCGGGGCGCCGCCGCCGGTTTCCCGAATCTGGGGCTTCTCCTCCGGCTCCTCCTCCGGCGCCGCGGCCACAGGCCGGGGCACCACCACCGGCTGGTCATAGATCACCGGCTCCGCCGGCCCCTCGTCGGGGGCCGTCACCGGCTGGAGGGGAGCCGGGTCCACCTGGTCCACGCTCTGGACCGGGTCGTTTTCAGGTTCTGTTCCATCATCCAGCAGGGCGTAATAGCCAACCACTCCGGCTGCGAGAACGCAGACGAGCAGGGCTATGTAGAAGCCCATGCCACCGAAGATGGAGGCAGCCTGCCGCTTGCCTCTTTTTTCCATACGTCTTCCTTTCGTCATCCTGCCGCCTCCCAGAGGGGAGGCTGGTGTAATAGAGATGGAAAACACCTCTGAGGGCATTGTGCGCCATCAGAGGTGTTTTTATGCAGGCGGCGATGGAAATTTTCGTGGGAAACGGACCTATTTCCCGGCCTGGGTTTCGCAGTACAGGCAGCGGTAAACCCGGTTCTGCCGGTCGGTAAGCTTGAACACCTGCTGCAGTTCCTGCTCCACGGAGGTAATACACCGGGGATTCTTGCAGCGGATCACATTGACGAGGGTCTCCGGCAGCTTCAGCTGCCGCTTCTCCACCCGCTCCCCGTCCTTAATGATATTGACGGTGATGTTGGGGTCCACGTAGCCGATCACGTCCCAGTCCAGATCCAATATCCGGTCGATTTTGATGATGTCCTTCCGGCCCAGCTTGCCGCTGACCACGTTCTTCAGGATGGCCACCGTGCAGTCCAGTTCCCCCAGGCCCAGGATCTGGTAGAGCTCCATGGCCTTGCCGGCGGCGATGTGGTCGATGACAATTCCGTTTTTGATGGCGTCGATTACCATTGTTTGCTTCCTCCCCTTACTCGATGTCCAGCAGCTTCATAATGAGGGCCATGCGGATATAGCGGCCATAGCGCACCTGCTTGAAGTAGCAGGCCCTGGGGTCCTTGTCCACCGCCACGGCAATCTCATTGACCCGGGGCAGGGGGTGGAGTATGGAGAGGTCCGCCTTGGCGCTCTGCAGCTTCTCCGGGGTCAGGATGTAGCTGTCCTTCAGCCGCAGGTAGTCCTCCTCGTTGAAAAACCGCTCCTTCTGGACCCGGGTCATATACAGGATATCCAGTTCCGGCATGACGGACTCCAGGTCCGTGGTCTGCACATACTCCACCTGGTTTTTCTGCAGGACCTCTTTTTTCACATAGCTGGGCAGCTTCAGCTCCTCCGGGGACACCAGCACAATCCGGGTCCCCTGATAGCGGCTCATGGCGCTGATGAGGGAGTGCACCGTGCGGCCAAACTTCAGATCCCCGCAGAAGCCCACGGTGAGGTGGTCAAAGCGGCCCTTCTCGCTGCGGATGGTGAGCAGGTCGGTGAGGGTCTGGGTGGGGTGCTGGTGGCCGCCGTCACCCGCATTGATAAGCGGGCAGGCCACGTTTGCCGCCGCCACTGTGGCGGCGCCCTCCTTCGGGTGGCGCATAGCGATAATGTCGGCATAGCACTCTACCGTGCGCACCGTATCCGCCACGCTTTCGCCCTTTGCCGCGCTGGACGAATTGGCCGAAGAAAAACCCAGCACCTTGCCGCCTAAACTGAGCATCGCTGCTTCAAAGCTCAAACGGGTTCTGGTGCTGGGTTCAAAAAACAGTGTG
>USMP01000218.1 GCA_900555795.1 uncultured Eubacteriales bacterium | reverse complement strand
GGGTGAACCTGGAAGGGCCCTTCCTGTCCCGGGCCAAAAAGGGCGCCCAAAACGGCGACTGGCTGCGCGATCCCGATCCGGCGCTGCTGCGGCGGCTGCTGACGGAGTCCAAGGGGCTGGTGAAGCTGGTGTCGGTGGCCCCGGAACTGCCCGGCGCCATGGAATTCATCGAAGCGGTGGAGGAGATCGTCACGGTCTCCCTGGCGCATACGACCGCGGATTATGATACCGCCATGGAGGCCTTTCGGCTGGGCGCCCGGCAGGTGACCCACCTGTTCAACGCCATGCCGCCCTTTTCCCACCGCGCCCCCGGCGTAGTGGGTGCGGCGCTGGATACGCCGGGCTGTATGGTGGAGCTGATCTGTGACGGCATACACATCCACCCGGCAGTGGTGCGCTCGGTGTTTAAAATGTTCGGCGAGCAGCGCGTGATCCTCATTTCCGACTCCATGCGGGCGGCCGGTATGCCGGACGGGCAATATACTCTGGGCGGACAGGATGTGACCGTGAAGGGCAAGCTCGCTACGCTGGCGGACGGCACCATCGCCGGTTCGGTCACCGACCTGATGGGCTGTCTGAAAACCGCCGTATCCTTTGGGATCCCGCTGCATGCCGCGGTGCGCGCCGCGGCGGTCAATCCGGCCCGCGCCATCGGCATTTACAGCCGGTGCGGCAGCCTGGAGCCTGGCAAGCGAGCCAATGTAGTCATTCTGGATGAACGTCTGGAGCTCAAGGATGTCTTCTTCCGCGGCGAACTGGTCCGCGGTGAAGGATAGAGACCCCCATAAAAAGGCATCCCATTTCTACTCCATTTCAATAGAAATGGGGGAGCCGTAAAAAAGGAGGAAAACCCCGCCGGGCCGGCGGTGCGGCAGTGTGGAGACCTGCCGTAAAGCGCCCGAGCGGCGCGAGGCCCTGCGCGCGGAGGCGGCAGAGCCGCGGTCAGAGAATATGGCAGAGGTCATTCTGAAAAACATCAAGAAGGTCTACCCCAACAGCGAGCCGAAAAAGAAGAGCAAGGACAGCGGCGAGAAGAAGCACAACCTGCAGATCACCGACGAGGGCGTGGTCGCCGTGCAGGAATTCAACCTTGACATTGCCGACCGCGAGTTCATCGTCCTCGTTGGCCCGTCGGGCTGCGGCAAATCCACCACGCTGCGCATGGTGGCGGGTCTGGAGGAGATCAGCGCGGGCGAGCTGTACATCGACGGCAAGCTGATGAACGACGTGGCCCCCAAGGACCGGGACATCGCCATGGTGTTCCAGAGTTACGCGCTCTATCCCCACATGACCGTCTACGAGAACATGGCCTTCTCTCTGAAGCTGAAAAAAGCCCCCAAGGAGGAGATTGACCGGAAGGTCCGGGAGGCCGCGGAGATACTGGATATCACCCAGTATCTGGACCGGAAGCCCAAGGCCCTCTCCGGCGGCCAGCGCCAGCGGGTGGCCATCGGCCGGGCCATTGTCCGGGAGCCCAAGGTGTTCCTCATGGACGAGCCCCTCTCCAACCTGGACGCCAAGCTGCGCAATCAGATGCGCTCGGAAATCATCAAGCTGCGCCAGAAGATCAACACCACGTTTATCTACGTCACCCATGACCAGACGGAGGCCATGACGCTGGGGGACCGGATCGTCATTATGCGGGACGGGTTTATCCAGCAGATCGGCACACCCCAGGAGGTCTTCGACCACCCGGCCAACCTGTTTGTGGCCGGCTTTATCGGCACGCCCCAGATGAATTTCTTTGACGCCAGGCTGGGCAGGGACGCGGACGGGTACTATGTGGACGTCTGCGGCGCCCGGATTGTCCCCAGCGCGGATAAGCAGGCGGCCCTGGCCGCGGCGGGGGCCGTTCCCCAGAACGTGACCCTGGGCATCCGGCCGGATCACATCGTCCTCTGTGGCGACGGTGCGCCGGGCGCCATCCCCGCCCAGGTGGACGTGACGGAACTCATGGGCAGCACCATCCACATGCACGTGACCATACAGGGGCGGGACGCCATTGTGATCCTGCCCACCATCGACCTCAGCCGGGAGCAGCGCACGTCCTTCACCTTCGGCGCCCAGATCCATGTCACCTTCGGCGGCAACTTGGTGCACCTGTTCAGCCGGGAGACGGAGAAGAACCTGATCTGAGTGTGGGGAAACCTACCCTGAGGGAGCAAAAGCGCCGCCCAAAAAGCGATGAACCCCCTTTTGAGAAGGAAGGCGCCCCGGGGCATATGCCCCCGGGGCGCCTTTTTCTGCCCGGCCCGCTCTCAGCCGCCCGGCTGAGGGGGCGC
This sequence comes from uncultured Eubacteriales bacterium, assembly GCA_900555795.1. GTDB lineage: Bacteria > Bacillota > Clostridia > Oscillospirales > Oscillospiraceae > Pelethomonas. Next base: position 1,211 of record USMP01000218.1, on the reverse strand, counting down.
CTTCTCCAGCGGCAGCTGCACCGTCAGGGTGGTAAGCCCCGCCCGGTGCTCCGCCCACCCCCTGCCCCCGCAGGCCGTCACAACCTGCCGCGCCATGGACAGCCCCAGGCCAGACTGCGGGCCTTGTCCGCCCGGTAAAGCCGGTCAAAGATCCGTCCCAGCTGCTCCGGCGTCAGCGTCTGGCTGGGATTTGCCACCCTGAGCACCGCCCTGCCCCGCTCCGCCGTCTCCCGTCCTTCCCTTTTTTCATAGTATCCACCTGCGGCTTAAAGAAACCTGAAACGCCGGGGCGGTCTCCTGCCCAGTATACCACCTCGGCCACGGGCCCCGTCAAGCCTCTCACAGGGCATAGCGCAAAAAACGCTTCAGCCGCTTCCGCCCCCGGTCCAAGGTCCGGGACACGGTGGATTTATGTACGCCCAGCTGCTGGGCAATCTGGGTAACAGTGAGTTCCTGGTCATAGTATAGGGAGATTATCTGGGCCTGGCGGGGCGTGAGTTCCAGCTGGCGGGCCTGGAGCAGGCGCCGGCGCAGCCGCGCAAGCTGCTCGCTGTTGTCGTCGCTGTTGGCCTGGCGCCAGGCGGCCATATCCCCGATAAATTCATTGTCCCGGTAAGTAATCGCCGCCCGGGGCCGTCTAGCGCCGCTTCCCATCATGATACCTCCTGTCATAGTAGCGCTCCAGCACCAGGGCGGTTGCCTGGGTCTCCCGGTACAGCACCCGCAGTTCCCGCACCCGCAGTTCCAGCCGTGCCGCCTCCTCCGGCTCCGCCGTCCGGGCCGCCTCCCGCAGCGCGATGATCCGCGCCCGGATCAGATCGGCGCTGCGCCGATAGCTGGCCGCCATGCGCAGCAGTGTCATCGCTCAGCCTCCCCCCTGCCCTCCCGGAAGGGCGCCAGTTCCTCCAGCAGCCAGGGTACCAGGCACGCCTCGCAAAAAATGCCGCCGCCCAGCCGCCACCAGCCGTCCCCCGGGTATAGTTCCCCGCCGCAGCGGGAACACTGACGCACACAGGGCAGCCTCTGGCTGTCCCGATGCCGCTTTTGTATGGTGCGCAACATAATTCCTCCCAAAAATTTTTATTTTTTTATTGACAAACGTCCCCGCCTCTGTTAGAATACAATTCGCTGCTAATCGTGCTGGTATAGCTCAGTTGGTAGAGCAGCTGATTTGTAATCAGCAGGTCGGGGGTTCGAGTCCGTCCACCAGC
>USMP01000217.1 GCA_900555795.1 uncultured Eubacteriales bacterium | reverse complement strand
AATGATCTATCGCTTCCATAGCAGAAATGGTAGCTTTGGCGGCTACGCCTGCAATCATCCCTGTTATTATAGCGGAAACCAACAGGATTGGCAAGTAGGAAAGCACCGGGGCGGTGCCAACCACCAGGGCAGCTACCGCTAACTGGCCCAGATTGTGGCACACACCCCCCGCGATGCTGACACCGAGAATGGAAAATTTCCCTGTCCGCTTCAGAAGTGCCATGACCCCCAGGCTCAGCGCCGCGCCTGCCAGGGAGTAGGCGAAGCTATACGCGTTGCCGAAGGTGGCGGACACCAGAATCACCCGCACCAGGCTGATCGCCGCCGCCTCCCGGAGCCCCATGCGGTACAGGGAAAAGATCACCACCAGGTTGGCCAGCCCCAGCTTCACGCCCGGCACCGCAGCCGATACCGGCACCAGGCTCTCCAGCCAGGAGAGGACCATGGCCAGAGCAACCAGCAGCGCGCAGCGGGCCATACGGCCACTTGTCATACCGGACCTCCTCATCGTGCCACCGCGTCAAAGCCGCCGGCTCCACCCTCAATACGCACCACGACCCGATGGGGAAGGCACACAATGGTTTCCCCCGTCCGGAAGATCCAGCCGGTGCGCACACAGGTCTGGTTGCCGCAGTTGGCCTCCACCACGGCGGCCCGTCCGCCGGCAATTTCCAGTATATTGTAGTCCGTCTGGCCAATGGTGACGGTTCGGTCCTCCGCCAGGGAGTAGCGGCCGGTTTCCTCCCCGTCCACCGTCACCACCACCCAGGCTCCGCTCCCTCCGGGGCGCGCCAGCAGCCAGAGGGCCAGGGCCGCCAGCAGCACCCCGCCGGTCAGCAGCAGATCATTTCTGTGGCTTTTCACCCCGGTACCCCCTTTGCAAATCCTCTGTTTTGGAGTATACTGTGTCTCATACGCTAGATTATACCAGCGCCGCCCAGGCGGCGCAAGGAGGAATTATGCGCCGACTGCTGCCGCTTATCCTGCTGCTGGTCCTGGCCCTCTCCGGCTGCGGCCGGCAGCAGGTTTCCCTCAGTGGTTTTGCCCTGAATACCGCCGTCTCCGTCACGGTTTACGGCGGCACCCAGGAGGATGCCCAGGGGGCCATGGAACTGTGCCGATCCTACGAGACCGTGTTCTCCCGGACGGACCCGGACAGCGAACTATACCGGCTGAACCATCGGGAAATCGATACCGTGTCCGACGAGTTGGCCCGGGTGATTGCCCAGGGCCTCGCCTACAGCCGCCTCACCGACGGCGCCTTTGATATCACCGCCGGCAGCATCAGCCAGCTTTGGGACTTTACAGCCGCCTCGCCGGCGGCGCCGCCGGCGGATGAGATTAGGGAGGGGCTGACCCACGTGGGCTATGAGAAGGTAACTCTGGAGGGAAACCGGGTCGTCTTTTCAGACCCCGGCACTGTCATCGACCTGGGGGCCATCGCCAAGGGCTATATCGCCGACCGGATGGCGGACTATCTGCGGGACGCGGGGGTGGCCTCCGCCATCATCGACCTGGGGGGCAACCTGTTCTGCCTGGGGGGGCGGTTGGACGGCAGCGACTTTCAGGTGGGCGTTCAGTACCCCTACGAGGCGCGCAGCGTCACCATCGGCGGACTGGGGGTTCGGGATAAGTCCGTTGTTACCTCCGGGGTTTATGAGCGCTGCTTTACCCAGGATGGGCGGCTCTACCACCATATTTTGGATACCGCCACCGGCTTTCCGGTGGCAAATGGCCTGGTGGCTGTCACCGTTGTCAGCGACTACTCCCTGGACGGGGACGCCCTCAGCACGGGCTGCTTTGCCCTGGGGCTGGAGGAGGGGATGGCCCTGGTGGAGAGCCTGGAGGGCATGGAGGCGGCGTTCATCACCGAGGATCTGGAGATCCACCTCTCCTCCGGCCTGGAGGGTGTGTTCTACGCAACGTAGGGAAAGCCGCCGCCCGCAAGGCTGCGGGCGGCGGCTTTATATGATATTGCTCAGGCGAGGTCCTGGCGCAGCAGGTACTTCCGCAGGGGAGCGACCCGGTAGAGAGCCACAAAAATTACCACAGCAAGGATGATGTTGGGCGCGGCCCAGGTGATGTTGTAGAGGAACGAGTAAAACCAGGGGGTGGTCATGGTCATACCCATAAACTCATCGGGCATCCATTTGCCCCAGACAAATACGCCTACCAGGTAGCTGGCCAGGAACTGGAGCGCGCCGCCCAGTACGGAGCCCCAGCAGGCGCTGTATTTGCGGTTTTTCATGAGGCCCGCGCCAAGCCCCAGCATGGAGAAGGCCAGGAAGTAGTCGCAGATGATGGTGGTCCAGTCAATGGCATGGCCGCCCATGATGTAGTCCAGTCCGCCAAAGACAAAGCCGGCCATAGCGCCCCAGCCGGCCCCATAACGGACGGCGAAAAAGACGATCGGCACCATGGAGACGTTCAGCAGGGAACCGCCGTTGGGCAGCTGGCCGGGAAGGACGTCCTTCAAGAGGTTCAGGATCAGGGCCAGGGCGATCATGATCGCCGCTTCGCAGAGTGCTTTGATTTTTTTGTTCATGATTTCTTTCCTCCATAAAGTGTTCGGGAGGTGCCTGCGGGCAAAGAAAAATCGTATGCCCGCAAGGCGCGGGCATACGACAAAATTTTTTATAAAATCGCATTCCTACGCCGGCATTACCCGGATCAGGTTCGAGGGACCGGACGGCGATACGTCTCATCTCAGCCGGCTTGCGCCAGCGCCCCTTGGATTGTGGCAACAGTATACCAGTGTACGCTGCCCCTGTCAATGGGCGAAATCGACAAAAGCCGTTGTCAGGCCAGGTATGCGTCCAGCAGCTTTAGGGTATTCTCCACGCCCTTGCGGTGGCTGCGCTCATAGCCGTGGGAGGCATACACCCCCGGGCCGATAAGGCCGTGGCGCAGATCATGGCCGGCGGAGAGGGTTGCCTCCACATCGGAACCATAGTGGGGGTACACATCCACGGCAAAGTCCGCCCCGCCCCGGCGGGCGGCGTCGATGAGGGCGGAAACCACCTCGTAGTGGTAGGGGCCGCCGCTGTCCTTGGCACAGATGGACACCTTGTACTCGTCACAGCCCAGACCGCTGCCCACGCAGCCCATGTCCACCGCCAGCAGCTCGTCCACCGCCGGCATGACGCAGCCGCCGTGACCGACCTCCTCGTGTACAGTGAAGCAGAGCTCCGTGTCGTACCGGGGGGCGGCTCCCGTATCCCGCAGGAGCTTGAGCAGCGTGAGCAGGCACGCGGCGCTGCCCTTATCGTCGATGAAGCGGGACTTTAAAAAGCCGCTGCCGGTGACCTGGGTTTTGGGGTCGAAGCACACAAAATCCCCGGCGCAGATGCCCAGCGCCTCCACGCCGGCCTTGTCCCGCACTGGTTCGTCGATGCGCACCGCCAAATTCTTTTCGTCCCGGGGACGGGTCAGCACGTCGTCGAATACGTGCGCCGCCGGAGAGAGGGAGAGGATGGTGCCGGTATACATCCGCCCGTCCCGGG
>USMP01000216.1 GCA_900555795.1 uncultured Eubacteriales bacterium | reverse complement strand
GCTGAGGGCCACGATCTTCACGTCGGGGTTGGCATGAACTGCCTCGATGAACTTGTTCACAGGCACATCCACGCCCAGGTCGATGACCTCGAAGCCAGCGGACTCGATCATCATGGCAACCAGGTTTTTGCCGATGTCGTGCAGGTCGCCGGCCACGGTGCCGATGATCAGCTTGCCGGCCACACCGGCGGCGCCGCTGCCCAGATGGGGCTTGAGCACCTCAACGCCCTTCTTCATAGCGCGGGCGGCCACCAGCATCTCGGGGACAAAGATCTCGTTGTTCTTGAAGCGCTCGCCCACGACGCCCATAGCATCGATCATGGCATTGAGGATTTCAGGAGCGGGGGTACCCTCGTTCAGGGCCTCCTCTACCAGACCGCCAACCAGCTTGGCTTTACCGGCGCTGACAACTTCCGCGATTTCATGCAGCTTACTCATAATACAATACTCTCCTTTTCTAAAATGTGGGTTTTGGGGTGTATGAAAAAACAGGGTAACAATGGGATACAGAATAAAGGATCTTACTTCTTGGCCGGTCCAAAGAGGCCATCACGATAGGCGCTGATGTACTCCATGCAGTAATCGTCCAGGCCCAGCAGAGCCTCGGTGGCATAGATCAGGCCCAGCATATCCCGGTTGGTGGGATCCAGAATGGCGCTGTCCAGGCCGGCGTTCATAGCCAGAACCAGGAAGCCCAGGTTAATCATCTTACGCACCGGCAGGTTGAAGGAGATATTGCTCACCGCGGCGGTGATATGGATGCTGGGGTACTGCTTGCGCACGGTGGAGATAACCTCTACGTTGGTCTCAATGCCGTTTTCGCTGGTGCAGAGCATCTCCACCAGGGGATCGATGTGCAGCCGCTTGGGGGCGATGCCGTACTCTTTGGCCTTGGCCATGATCTTGTCAAAAACCTTCAGCCGGTCGGCGGCGTTCTTGGGAATGCCGGTGTCGTCGCTGAGCAGGGCGATGATCTCCCACCCCTGGTTCTCAGGCCTTGCCAGGATGGGGAAGAGTTTATCCACCTTGTCCCCTTCGCCGGAGACAGAGTTGATGAGGCCCGGCTTGTTGCAGAACTGATAGGCCTGGACCAGCACGTCGGCGCTGGGGCTGTCCACGCAAATGGGCAGATCCGTGACGGACTGGATGCAGTCAATCATCCACTTCAGCGTCTCCACCTCCTGCTCCTCGGGCACCGAGGCGCAGCAGTCAATGAACGTGGCCCCCGCCTCCGCCTGCATGACGGCGCGGCTCTTGATAAACTCCGCATCCCGGCGGGCAATGGCATCCGCCACAGAGGGAATGGAGCCGTTGATTTTTTCACCAATAATAATCATTTGGAATCCCCCGTTTCTGGTGTTTTCATACCAAAATTATAGCAAGTTATTCTCCAAAATGGTATGCTACAAGTTGTAGGTGTTTTCTCCCAGTCCTCCTACACTTTGTAGGAGGACTGAAAAAGCATTTCACAGGTGCGTTCTGGTCTGTTTTTACATATCCCTTACCCCCGCCCCGCCAGGGTCCGGATTGTCAAATTTTTGCAAAAGTGCCTGAAATTTATCCCCCCTCCCGGCTTGCCGGCCCCGGGGAAACCTGCTATAGTCCCCTGTGGACAATCAAATTAGGAAAGGACCCCCCTGCATATGAAAAAAACACTTGCTTTTCTGCTGACACTTCTCATGGCAGCCAGCCTGCTGGGCGGCTGCTCCGGCGGCGGCGCCCCCGCGGAACCGGAAGCAACTCCCCATACCCGCACAATTGTGGACGGCGCCGGGCGTGAGGTGGAGATCCCTCTCACAGTAGAGCAGATTGTCTGCGTGGGCGTGGGCGCCCTGCGGTACAGCTGCTACGTGGGCGCCGCCGACCTGGTGGTGGGCGTGGAGGACTACGAAACCAAGGCGGGCATGTCCCGGCTGTACAACTACGTGAACTTTGACAAATTTAAGGATCTGCCGGTTATTGGCGCCAATGGCGAACCCTACACGGAGAAGATTATCAGCGTAGCCCCCCAGGTCATCGTGATGAGTTCCTACGCCTCCGTGGACCCCGATCAGCTGTCCACCCAGACAGGCACCCCGGTGGTGGTGGTCCCCGGCAGCGACACCACGCTGGACCGCAAGGCCTACGAAACCATCCGCATTCTGGGTGAACTGTACGGTCTGGAGGAACGGGCCGCCGATCTGACCGCCTACCTGGAGGGCGTCCAGGCGGATCTGGATCAGCGCACCGCCGGCATCGCCGAGGCGGACAAGCCCGCGGCCTATGTGGCCGGCGTGTCTTTCAAGGGCGCCCACGGCTTCGAGGGCACCGAGGCCTATTACGGCCCCTTTGAACTGATCCATGCCAACAACCTGGCCAACACCACCGGTCAGACCGGCGCCTTTGACATCGACCTGGAGCAGGTACTGGCCTGGGATCCGGATATCATCTTCCTGGATTTCAACGGCATGGACCTCATCAGCGCCGACTACGCCGCAAACCCTGACTACTACAACAGCCTCACCGCCGTAAAAGAGGGCCGGGTCTACTCCCAGATCTCCTTCCGCTCCTCCGCCTCCAACCTGGAAACCGCTCTGGCGGACGCCTATTACGCCGCCTGCGTTATGTTCCCGGAGCAGTTCGACGATATCGACCCGGAGGAAAAGGCCGGGGAGATCTTTGAGGCGCTGCTGGGCGTCAACCCCTACGAGGATTTGAAGGAGGCCGGCTATGCGTTCCGTCCCATTACCCTTGGCGAATAGCACCCCCGATCCCGCCTACCACCGCAACCGGGCAAAAAGCATCGCCTTTCTGGCGCTACTGACCCTGGCGCTGCTGCTCACGGTGCTGCTGAGCCTGCGGGCCGGGTCCTACAACACCCCGGTGACGGAACTGATCCGGGGGATCTTCGGCCTTGCGGACGACAACAAGATCAATCTGGTGGTGCGGAGCAACCGTCTGCCCCGGATCTGCACGGCCATTGTCTCCGGCGCCGGACTGGGCCTAGCGGGGTGCGTACTCCAGGCGGTGCTCCGCAACCCCCTGGCGTCGGCCTCCACCCTGGGCGTATCCCAGGGCGCCACCTTCGGCGCGGCCTTCGCCATCGTGCTGCTGGGCCTGGGCAACAACCTGGGGCTCGGCATCACGCTGTGCTCCTTCGCCGGGTCCATCGCCGTGGCTCTGGTTATCCTGGGCCTGTCCCGGTTCCGGCAGGTCTCCCCCGAGGGGATTGTGCTGGCCGGTGTGGCCATCAGTTCCATGCTCAGCGGAGCCACTACGCTGATCCAATACTTTGCCGACGAGGTGGAACTGGCGTCCCTGGTGTTCTGGACCTTCGGAGACCTGGGCAGCACCAGCTGGCGGGATCTGGGCGGCATGAGCGCCGTGGTGCTGGTTCTCATCGTCTACTGTGTGCTCCACCGCTGGGACTACAACGCCCTGCTCAGCGGGGAGGAGACCGCCGTCAGCCTGGGGCTCAATGTGCGCCGCCTGATCCTGGTGAACATGCTGCTCTGCTGCCTGACCAGTTCCATTA
>USMP01000215.1 GCA_900555795.1 uncultured Eubacteriales bacterium | reverse complement strand
TGTGGGGGGATGAGAAATGAGCGCGGTGCAGTCCTACTTTCAGACCTACGGCTCCATGCTGCTGCGGGCCATCGGCACCCACCTGATGTACGTGTTTGTGTCCGTGGCGGCGGGCCTTGTTCTGGGGGTGCTGGCGGGGATTCTTCTCTCCCGGTTAAATCGCCGCTGGGCCACGGTGCTGCTGCCCCTGCTGTCCGTTTTTCAGACTGTGCCCGGCATCGTCTTTATCGGCATTCTCTTTTTATACCTGGGCATGGTCCCCGCCACGGTGATCATCGCCCTGTCCGTCTACGCCACCTTCCCTGTTTTGAAAAACACCTACGCGGGTCTCAGCAGCGTGGAGGAGAAGTACGTGGAGGCGGCCAAGGGCTGCGGCATGACCCGGATGCAGGCCCTCGTAAAGGTTGAACTGCCCCTGGCCCTGCCCAGCATCATCGGCGGGCTGCGCCTGTCCACGGTGTACACCGTCAGCTGGGCGGTGCTGGCCTCCATGATCGGTCTGGGCGGCCTGGGTGATTTCATCTACCAGGGCGTCGCCTCCAACAACAACCTGCTCATCATCACCGGGGCCATCCCCGCCGCCGTCCTGGCCGTGGCCCTGGGGGCGCTGATCGATCTGCTGCAGAAGCGGGCGGTGCCCCGGGGCCTGCGAAAGGAGGCTGTGAAATGACCTGGTCCCTGATTTTCGAGCATCTGTACATTGTGCTGCTGGCCGCCCTGTTCTCCCTGCTCATCGGGCTGCCCCTGGGTGTTCTCAGCTATCTGAGCGCCCCCCTGCGCCGCCCCATTCTCTGGGTGGCAGATTTGCTGCAGACCATTCCCTCCCTGGCCCTGCTGGGCATCATCATGGTCTTTTTGGGGGCCGGCAAGCCCACGGTGGTCTGCGGCATTACCCTATACTCCCTGCTGCCCATCGTGCGCAACACCTGTCTGGGCCTACAGGAGGTGCCGCCGGGGCTGAAGGAGGCGGCACGGGGCTGCGGCATGAGCCGGATGGGGCAGCTGTTTCTGGTGGAGATCCCCAACGCCCTGCCCATGATTTTTACCGGCATCCGCATCGCCGTGGTCAGCGCCATCGGCACAGCCGTCTTTGCCGCGTTCGTGGGCGGCGGCGGCCTGGGCACCACTATCTACCAAGGAATCCATACCCGGGATATGTCCCGCATCCTGGTGCCAACCGCGGCCCTGATGGGGATCGCCCTGCTCTTCGACACGGTCATGGGCCGGATGGAGAAGCTGATGGACCAGGGTGGCGAGCACAAGCGCGGCCAAAAGGTGGTGCTCTCCGCGGCAGCGGTACTGGTGGCCGCCGTGTTGGTGGGCGGCACCGCCCTCTACGCCGGCGGACGGGGAGAGGGTACCCTGGTCATGTACGACGGAGAGTACTCCGAGACGCAGCTGCTCACCCATATGGCCAAGCTGCTGGTGGAGGAGCACACCGATGTGGAGGTAGCGGTGCTGGACCGGATGACCGCCGTGAACCAGTTTAATGAGCTCACCGCCGCCGTGCCCTCCTGCGACCTGATGGTCAGCTACGACGGCACCGTGCTTACCACCTTCCTCCACCGGGATACAACGGATATTCCGGAGGGCATGTCGCTGTATGATTATGTCAACCAGGAGGCATCCCGGCTCCACGGCGTGCACCTTCTGGAGAAACTGGGCATCGACAACACCTACGCCGTGGCCATTCCGGAGACATTGGCGGAGGAGCGGGCCATTGAAACCATCAGCGATCTGATCCCTGTGGCGCCGGAACTGCTCTTCGGCGCGGAGCATGGGTTCTTCACCCAGGAGGGCAGCATGAAGTACGGCCCCTTCGTAGAGTTCTACGGCCTCTCCTTCAAGGACGCGGTACCGGTGGATCTGAGTCTTAAATACAGCGCCATTGAGTCCGGCAGCTTCCAGGTTACAGAGGTCTACGCCACCGACGGCCTGAACCGCAAGGCTGGTCTGAAGATTTTGGAGGATGACCGCTCCTTCTTCCCGGAGTACAACGGGGCTCTGCTGGTGCGGGATGACCTTTTTGACGACTTCGCCCAGACCGCCCCCGGCCTGGAGGACGCCCTGAACCTGCTGGGAGGGCTGTTCACCAATGAGACCATGACGGACCTGACATACCAAGTGGATGTGGAGGGCCGCACAGTGGCGGAGGTGGCGGAGACGTTCCTCCGGCAGTGCTCGCTCATCTCCTGAATATCACCAAGAGGTCCCCGGCGGGGGAGGCCACCGGTCTCTCCCCGCCGGGGGCCTCTTTTGAGGGCGCCTCACCTGCCTCATCCCGCCTTTCTCCACAGTTCCTCCGCCCCCGGCAGGGTTCATAAATATTTTACAGCCTTCCCATAACTTATGCTTGCGAAACAGGGCATAATCTAGTATAATGTCGAGTGTTGAGCAGTTGTCGCCGTGCCCCGCCAGTTCCCGGATCCACCCGCCTTCGCGGGGGAGCGGCAGAATTTTTCGGAAGGAATGAACACACATGAGCGCATCCAGAGAAAAGAAAAAGCGTCAGGAACTTTTGGCCGGCGGCGGCGTTGACCCCAAGACCGCCCGGGAGGCGGAGCAGAAAGCCGCCGAAAAGCGGTCCAAGATCCTGTACACCACCCTGGCCGCCATTTTCGTGGTTGTTGCAGTTTTCCTGCTGGTATACAACTCCGGTATCCTCCAGCGCAGCCAGACCGCCGTCACCATTGACGGCGAAAAGTACACTGTGGCAGACGTGTCCTACTATTATCAGGACGCCTACCAGAACTTTCTCAATACCTACGGCAGCTACGCCTCCCTTTTCGGCCTAGATACCTCCAAGCCCCTGACCAGCCAGTACGCCTGGGGCGGCAGCGAGCAGACCTGGGACGAGTACTTTAAGGAGCAGGCGATCACCTCTATGAAGTTCGTCCACGCCGCCGTCAAGAGCGCCGAGGCGGAGAACATGGCCCTGGATGAGGATGATATGGCCGCCCTGGACGCCAACGTGGAGGCGATGAAGACCCAGGCCTCCAGCTACGGCTACTCCTACAAGGCCTATCTCAACGCCGTTTATGGCCCCGCCATGACCCCCTCTGTTTTTGAGGAAAATATCAAAACCAGTCTGCTGGCCAGCAAGTACGCCGGCACTTACCGGGACGGCCTGGTCTATACCGACGACGAGATTGAGACCTACTATCAGGAGAACAAAAACAGCTACGATCTGGTGGACGCCGAGTACGTGTCCATCTCCGGCGCCGCCGAGAGCACCACTGACGCCGACGGCAACACCGTAGCCGCCACTGATGAGGAGAAGGCCGCCGCCATGGCAGCCGCCAAGGAGACGGCGGACGCCATTCTCGCCGCCTATCAGGAGGGCGGGAACCTGGAGGATCTGGCGGAGGAGCACGGCGCCACCTACACCTCCAACGATGAAATGGCCTACAATTCCTCCTATGCCTACGGCAGCTGGCTCTTTGACGAGGGCCGTTCCGCCGGTGACGCGGAGGTCCTGGAGGATGAGAGCAACAGCCGCTACTTTGTAGCTGTGTTCCACAGCAGAAAGCAAAAC
>USMP01000214.1 GCA_900555795.1 uncultured Eubacteriales bacterium | reverse complement strand
ATCCGGGGGTTTGCCACTTTTCTGAGGAATATCCCGACACTGGTCTGGGCTTTTATTCTTTTTTCGTCACTGGGTATTGGTACCGGGGTTGGTTTTATTGCTTTGCTGATTTCGACCTTTGCTTTTATGACAAGAGCGTTTATTGAAGTGATCGACGAGGTATCCTGTGATGCAATGGAAGGGCTGACGGCCTGCGGCGGAACGTCCGGCACAACGGATCAAAACCAGGGTGCTGGCCAGCAGAGTGATGCCCAACAGCAGACCCAGGAGCCCGCCGGCGAACCCAGCCAGGAGGACTATGACGGCAAGCTGGTATCCGAGGGGATGATGCCTCTGGATTATGCAAAGAATTTTCAGATTGAACTTTTTCAGGGCGGCTACCGCATGATTACCGCCGGTACCCTGACGGATCTGCAGTATCTGGTGGTGCCGGAGGGAATGAGTGTGCCGGAGGATCTGGCGGAGAACGTGGTGGTGCTTCAGCAGCCCCTGACCAACGTATACATGGCCAGCACCGGCATGGTTTCTCTGACTGACGCCATTGGTGCTTTGGACCATGTGAAGCTGGTGGCCACGGATGTGGACGGCTGGTACATTGACAATGTGGTGGCGGAAATGAACGCCGGGAATATCGCGTTCTCCGGCCACTATAAGGAGCCGGACTATGAACTGATGGCCGCCAACGACATTCAGTTCCATCTGGACACCACCATGATTGAGGGGTGCCCCGAGGTGCTGGAAAAGTTCACCGAACTGGGTATTCCCAACATGGTGGAGAACTCCTCCAAGGAGAACCATCCGCTGGCCCGTGTGGAGTGGGTGAAGCTGCTGGGCGTCCTGTTCAATAAGGAGGCAGAGGCCCAGACCTATTTTGATGAGCAGAAGGCCCTGCTGGAGAGCGCCTCCGGCGCGGAGAGCACCGGCAAGACCGTGGCCATGGGCTACATCACCTCCACCGGCAAGTGCTATGCCCGCAACGGCGGCGACTATATGGCCCAGCTGATCGGCATGGCCGGCGGCACGTACATCCTGGCCGATATGGAGCCGGAGAAGAGCGGCAACAGCAACATGACCTTTGAGGAGTGGTACGCTGGATTCAAGGATGCGGACTGCCTGTTTTACATCAACTTCGCCTATGGGTTCAACTCCATCCAGGAGATGATCGACTACAACCCCCTGTTTGCGGATTTCAAGTCCGTACAGAACGGCAACGTGTGGGTTACATCCGCTGACTTTACCCAGTCCACGGCGGCAATTGCCTCCATTGTGGCGGATATGAACACAATTCTGGCCGCCGCTGACGGAGATGTCACCACGGATCACCTGATCAAGCTCTCCTGAGGGGGAGAGACCTGGCGTATTGGCAGGGCGGAAGTTCCGCCCTGCCAATACCCGTATTTTATTTGCCGGGGAAAAGTCCGGCGCGGAGGGAGAAACGCCTATGAGAGAAGAAGGGCTGACCGGCGCCTGGGAGGGGCCGGTACCCAGGGTGCTGATTGCCGGCACCAACAGCGGCTGCGGCAAGACGACGCTGACCTGCGCTGTCCTGCAGGCCCTGGTAAACCGGGGCATGCTTGTAGGCTCGTGCAAGTGCGGGCCGGACTATATTGACCCCATGTTCCACAGCCGGATAATCGGCGCCAAAAGTTCCAATCTGGATCTTTTCTTTTTTGATGGCAACACAGCCCGCTGCCTGCTGGCGAAAAATGGCAGGGATCGGGATGTGGTGGTAATCGAGGGGGTAATGGGGTATTACGACGGCATGGGCCTCTCCACCACACGGGCCAGTACCTATGAGGTGGCACAGGAGACGGACAGCCCCGTGGTGCTGGCGGTGAACGCCAAAGGAGCGTCTCTGTCGGTGCTGGCGGTCATCCAGGGGTTCCTTACGCTGTACCCGGACCACCATATTCAGGGGGTTATTCTCAACCAGTGCAGTTCCACCACCTACCCGGCCCTTGCCCAGGCCATCCGGGAGCGGCTGGGCCTGCGCCCCTTGGGCTATCTGCCGGCTATGCCCGCCTGTGCCCTAGAGAGCCGCCATCTGGGGCTGGTAACAGCGGACGAGGTGGCGGATCTGCGGGAGAAGCTGGCAGATCTGGCGGCCCAGGCGGAGCGAAGCATCGATCTGGATGGACTTCTGGAACTGGCCAATCAGGCGCCGCCTGTGGCATGCCGGCCGGTGGCCCTGCGGCGCTTTGCAGAGCCGGTGCGCATCGCCGTGGCCAGGGACAGGGCCTTCTGCTTCTACTATCAGGACAGCCTGGAGGTCCTGGAGGAGATGGGGGCTGAACTGGTGCCCTTCAGCCCGCTGGAGGACCCGGCTCTGCCGGAGAACATCCACGGACTGTATCTGGGGGGCGGCTATCCGGAGTTATACAGCGGGCGGCTCAGCGCCAACCGCTCCATGCGCCGTTCTGTCCGCGGCGCCCTGGCGGCGGGGCTGCCCTGTATTGCGGAGTGCGGCGGCTTTATGTATCTCACGGAGGCCATTGGATCGGACGAGATGGTGGGAGTCCTGCCGGGGACCTGCCGGGATGCCCAGCGGCTGAGGCGTTTTGGCTACGTGACGCTGACGGCGAAAGCGGACAACCTGCTCTGCCGGGCGGGGGAATCCATCCGGGGCCACGAGTTCCACCGCTGGGACACGGACTGCCCCGGCGGCGATTTTACCGCCGAAAAGTCTGGCGGCAGGCGCTGGGACTGCGTGGTGGCCACAGAGCGGCTTTACGCCGGCTATCCCCACTTCCATTTTTACGCGAATCCCGCGTTTGCGGAGAGATTTTATGAAACTTGTCTGAAGGAGAGAGATGCACATGTTTGAAACGGTACAGCCCATGGAGATCGAGCGCCGCAGTTTCGAGATCATCACCCATCTGCTGGGGGAGCGGGTATTGGACCCGGAAAATGAATTGGTAATCAAGCGGGTGATCCACACCACCGCCGATTTTGATTACGCGGAGAGCCTGGTGTTCACAGAGCACGCCGTCAGCCGGGGCATCGAGGCCCTGCGGAAGGGCTGCGACATTGTGACCGACACCCAGATGGCCCGCTCCGGCATCAATAAGCGGGTGCTGGAAATGCTGGGGGGAGAGGTACACTGCTTCATGTCCGACAGCGACGTGGCCCGGGAGGCGGCAGAGCGGGGGGTGACCCGGGCCACCGTCTCCATGGAGCGGGCGGCGGCGCTGCAAAAGCCCTGCATTTTTGCCATCGGCAACGCCCCCACTGCCCTGGTGTCCCTGCGGGAACTGATGGACCGGGGAGCGGTGCAGCCCGCCCTGGTGATCGGTGTGCCGGTGGGCTTTGTCAATGTGGTGGAGTCCAAGGAATTGATCCTGGCCGCCGGTGTGCCCGCCATTGTGGCCCGGGGCAGAAAGGGCGGCAGCAACGTGGCCGCCGCCATTTGCAATGCCATGCTCTATCAGATTACCCGCTGAGTATGGAGGCATATATACAGCAGGAGGGCCGGCGGCTGCGCCTGGGCTATGCCCGGGCCGGACGGCTTATCGACGAGATGGAGCAGCTGGGCGTTGTGGGCCCCC
>USMP01000213.1 GCA_900555795.1 uncultured Eubacteriales bacterium | reverse complement strand
GCGTGGGGAAAATGATCTACGGCGCCAGCTGGTCCTTTGTCACCACCATGGAGACCGGGGATCTGAAAAAGCTGGCGGAGGGGGACCAGGTGACGCTCCGCTTCCAAAAGGGGTTGGACCGGGATCTGCGCATGACCGTGTCCCACATCGGCCAGGAGGAGGCGGGGGAGCGGGTGGTGGTATTCACCTGCGACCGGTACCTGAACCTGACCACCCTGCTGCGCCATCAGAACGCCCAGGTGATTTTCGACAGCTACACCGGCATCCGGGTGCCCCGCAGCGCGGTGCGCCTGGTGGCCCAGCCGGTGACGGAGGATGGGGAGCCGGTGCTGGACTCCGGCGGCCAGCCCAAAACAGAAAATGTGACGGGGGTCTACACCGTGTGGGGCACCACCGCCCGCTTTAAGCCGGTGACGGTGCTGTGGCAGGAGGAGGACTATCTCCTGGTGCTGCCGGCGGAGGGGGCGGACGCCGGACGGCGCCTGCGCACTGGGGACAAAGTCGTTACCGCCGCCGCCGAACTCTACGATGGGAAGGTGATCGCGTGACGGGTATTGGAGAAAACATCGCCGCCATCCGCGCCAGGATGGAACGGGCCGCCAGGGCCGCCGGCCGGGGGCCGGGGGAGGTGCTGCTGGTGGGCGCCAGCAAAATGAACGACACCGCCGCCTGCCGGGCCGCCATCCAGGCCGGCATAGACGCCCTGGGGGAGAACCGGGTCCAGGAACTGCTGGAAAAGTGGGAGCAGGGAGCCTACCAGGGCGCCCCGGTCCACTTCATCGGCCACCTCCAGCGCAACAAGGTGCGCCAGGTCGTGGGCCGGGTGGATTTGATCCACTCCGTCAGTTCCCTGGAACTGCTGGCGGAGATCCACCGGCAGGCGGAGAAGCAGGGACTGGTCCAGGATGTGCTGCTGGAGGTGAATATCGGCGGCGAGGAGAGCAAAAGCGGCTTTTCCCCCCACGAGTTGTACACCGCGGCGGAGCGGGCCCGGGATTTTTCCCACATCCGGGTCCGGGGGCTGATGACAATCCCCCCGCCGGAGCGGGTCCCCCACGGAAATCTGCCCTATTTTCGGGAAGTTTCCCGTCTTTATGTTGACATAAGCCGGAATTTGTACGATAATAATTTTACATATCTGTCGATGGGGATGAGCGGCGATTTCGAGGACGCCATCGCCGCCGGGGCCACCATGATCCGGGTGGGCTCAGCGATCTTCGGCGCGCGGCAGTACCATTGATATAGGAGGTTTTCCCGTATGAGCTTGCTTGATGATTTCAAGAGAGTGTTCCGCCCCATGAACGATGAGGATGACGACTACGACGTGGACTTTTCCGAGCAGGAATCCCCCTTTGTGGAGGACCGGCCCCGCTCGGAGCGCCCCTCCGTGGACAGCCGCCGGGGCAAAGTGGTGAACATCCACGCCACCACCCAGCTGAAGGTGGTGCTGGTGAAGCCCGAGCGCTTTGAAAGCGCCAGCGAGATCGCGGACCACCTGAAGGAGAAGCGCACCGTGGTCATCAATCTGGAATCCACCCATAAGGACATTGCCCGCCGCCTGGTGGACTTCCTGTCCGGCGTGGCCTACGCCGGGGAGGGGAAAATCAAGAAGGTGGCGGCCAACACCTACCTGATTACCCCCTACTCCGTGGATATCCAGGGGGATCTGATCGACGAATTGGAGAACAACGGCCTGTATTTCTGAACCATAGAGAATAGGGAGGTACCCGCAAGATGATGACCCCGCAGGAAGTAGCGAATTGTACCTTTACCAAGGCCGTGATGGGTGGTTACCACATGGCGGCGGTGGACGATTTTTTGGACAAGGTGACGGAAGACTACACCGCCCTCTTTAAGGAAAACGCCACGCTGAAGGCCAAGATGAAGGTTCTGGTAGAAAAGATGGAGGAGTACCGGGAGGTGGAGGACGCCATGCGCTCCACCCTGCTCACCGCCCAGAAGATGGCCAACAGCATGGTGGCGGAGGCGGAGGAAAAGCGGGACGCCCTGATCGCGGACGCCGCCGGCGCCGCCAAGGCCCGCATGGCGGAACTGCAGCAGCAGATCGACCAGCAGGAGCAGCGCCTGGCCCAGGTGCGCCGGGATGTGGACGGTCAGATCCAGGCGGAGCAGCAGCGCCTGGCCCTGGCCCAGGCGGAACTGCGGGACTTTATCCGCACCGTGGAAAATGTGTGCAACGGCCAGCTGGCCCTGCTGGAGCGCCTGCCCCAGCTGCCGGTGGTGCAGGAGGCCCCGCCGGAGGAGGACGTTCAGCCCGCCCCGGCGGAGGAGGACGCCCCCGCCCCGGAGACGGACACCGCCCTGGAGCAGGGAATTCAGGACGCCCTGGCCGCTTTCGCCCAGGAGAAGGGGGCGCCCGCCCAGGGGCAGCCCCCGGAGCAGGAGGACCCCTTTGACCAGCCGGCGCCCGCGGCAGAGGAGGATCTGGGGGCTACCCGCGTTCTGAATCTGGATGAACTGCAGTTTGGCCGCAACTATAAACCGTAATGATCTGCAAGAGGCGGTTTTGGCCGCCTCTTGCCCTGTTTTGGGGGCAGCAGGCCCCAGAAGCCCCCTCCACGAAAAGAAAAAAACAAATTTCCCCCGCCCCGGAGCGGCGGCGGGACAGAGAAGGAGGCCCCATGGACGGACCCACCATCGTCGCCCTGCTCTACGATTTTGACAAGACCCTCTGTACCCAGGACATGCAGAACTACGCCTTTATCCCCAGCCTGGGCATGGCCCCGGAGGACTTTTGGCGGGAGGCCAACACCTTTGGCTGGCAGCAGCACATGGACGGCATCCTGGCCTATATGTACACCATGATCCGCAAGTGCCGGGAACTGGGAGTTCCCCTGACCAAGGAGAGCCTCACCCGCTGCGGCGGCAGCATCTCCTTTTTTCCCGGCGTCATGGACTGGTTCCGGCGCATCGACCACTACGGGAGCCTCCTGGGGGTGCAGGTGGAGCACTACGTCATCTCCTCCGGCCTGCGGGAGATCATCGACGGCAGCGCCATCGCCGGGGCCTTCAAGGAGATCTACGCCAGTGAATTTTACTACGACGAGAGCGGCCGGCCTGTCTGGCCCAAGCTTGCGGTAAATTTCACCGCCAAGACCCAATTTGTCTACCGCATCAACAAGGGGGTGCTGGACGTGTCCGACGACAAAACCCTCAACGCCTCCATGCCCGACGACAGCAAGCGGGTGCCCTTTGTAAACATGATCTACATAGGCGACGGCCTCAGCGACGTGCCGTGCATGAAGATGATGCGGGCCTACGGCGGCCAAGCCATCGCCGTGTACCAGGACAGCAACCGCGCCGGCGTGGAGCAGCTGCTGCGCCAGAGACGGGTGGATTTTATTTTCCCCGCCGACTACCGGGAGGGGACGGACCTGGAGGCCACCGTGAAAAACATCATCCGAAAAATGGCTGTCAGCCATCAACTCAGCGAGGAAAATGCCCACCAGCTGCACCAGATCAAGCAGCGGCGCTAATACTGATTTCAAATAAAATGCTTTTATTTGAAATCCCGCGCGCTATGCGCGC
>USMP01000212.1 GCA_900555795.1 uncultured Eubacteriales bacterium | reverse complement strand
ACCTTCAAGGTGGGCGACAAGCTCCTCATCACGGGCAACACCACGGGCGCGATGTATGTGGAGGTGAAAGAGCTCCATGGCGACCATGGCGAGCCCATCACCGAGGCCGAGCAGGGCACGCGTGTGGCCTTCTCCGTGCCGGGCAAGGTGCGGCCCAACGACAAGCTGTTTCGTATAGACCAGCGTGTGGTGGAATAGCGGAGGGTGTCGTTCTTTTTGTTATAGCATAATTTAGGAATAGTATATATAGAACTATATAGCAAACGTAAGTCAATGAATACGATCAACGAATTGCAAGACGAGGTCATCGAGGAGTTCAAAAAGCAGGAAGACGGCAGTTATCTCATCGCCTGCTCCGCCGACCTGGATGATATGTATGATCTGTTCCAAGTCAAGGGGACCTGTGAGGCGGCCACCGTCTCCGGCTGGGTCATGGAGCAGGTAGGCCGGGTGCCCGAGGCGGGCGACCATTTCGTGGCCGACGGTCTGGACGTGACCGTCACCAAAGTGGATCACCGGCGGGTGCTGGAAATCAAGGTTGTGGTGCTTCCCGGGGAAGGCGCCTTTGAGCAGGAGAAAAAGCGTGACTGATCAGGCGCTCCGCCAGGCGGAGGGGGCGCTGTTCCTGCTGGGGGGCGGGACGGACCACCCGCCCCGCCACAGCGGGGAGCTCGATTTCCCGGATGCCCTTCTGGAGAAGGCCTGCGCCCTCTTCCAGACGCTGACTTGAAACAAAGCGCCCTCCGGCCTTGTGAACCGAACCAGTAAAAACGGACAATAGACAAAACGCCCCCTAATGAAGGAAAATGAAAGTACTACATTAGGGGGTATTATTATGGCAAGGAAGTATCAGCACACCCAGGAATTACTGCCTAAAATCAAAGAAATGCTTGAAGGCGGAATGACACAGCGAGAGGTTGCGGAGAGACTTGGGGTGACAGGAGAGAGAGCAATCCATCATCTTCTTACACGCGAAAGGAAAAAGGAGCTGCATGGCATACCGAAGCAGCGTGGTCGGAAACCTGCGAAGGCCCTGGCAGAGTACAAATACGAAAACAAGCGCTTGAAAATGGAAGTAGAGCTGTTGCGGGATTTTCTCTTGCTCACTGGGAAGGAGTGAAGATCAGCGTAAAATACAAGGTGATATATCGACACAGAAAAGAGTATCCCATCAGCGAAATGTGTCGTTTTTTTGAAGTATCCCGTAGCGGTTACTACGGATATGTCAGCAGGATGGATGCCCTGGCCAAAGATTTGCCCCTTGCTGAAAAAATACGAGAGTGTCAGGCAGAGAGCCGGAACACATATGGATACCGCAGAGTGTGTATCTGGCTTGAACGCAAAGGCATCCACCACAACCCTAAAACCATTCTCAGAGTAATGAATAAGTACAATTTGCTGTCGGTTATAAGAAGAAAACGATATGTAAGATATGGGGAAGGTCTGCACAAATACCCCAATCTGTTGAACAGAGATTTCACCGCTGAATGTCCGAATCAAAAATGGGTAACGGACATTTCGTACATCAGCACTGGACAAGGAACCTTGTACTTATCCATCATCCGAGATCTCTATGACAACAGCATCGTTATCTACAAGACCGCCACGAACCAGAATGTCAACCTGGTACTGAATACGATCAAGGCGGCCAAGAAGAAAGAAAAGGTCACTGCAGAGCTGCAACTCCACAGTGACCAGGGTGCTCAGTACGCCTCAGAAGCATATTTTGAGCTAACTCAAAGATACGGGATTACGCCCTCAATGTCAAGACGCGGAAATCCGTATGACAACGCTCTGGCTGAAAATTTCTTTTCTATTCTCAAAACAGAGTGCATCTACAGAACCAAAATCAATTCTTTTGCCGAGGCCAGAGCGCTCATTGACGATTATATTTTCTTTTACAATCACCAGCGCATTCAATCAAAAACAAAACTGACGCCTCTGGAATTGCGCCGCCAGTTTGCTGCTTGAAAATCTCATAGTCCTATATTAGGGGCGTTTTTGTGCTGTCCGCACAATCGGGGGCGGTTCAAAAAACCTCCGGCCCTTTCATTTGTCAAAAAAACGCGCAGAGGTCCCGCCCGCAGGCGCGCGGCGGGCCGCAGCTTTGCCGGCAAGGCGTTATCGGCCGCCTTAAGGGCAGGAAAGACCGGAAAAACGGATGAGGATGTTTTCCAATGCGTCCGGAGTGAGCGTGCCGCCGGGATCCAAGCGGCCGCCCGAGGACCAGTCGATGAGACCGGTATCGGCCGCCCAGTAGAGAGAATCGTCCGCCCATGGGGAGATGCCCTCATAGTCGTTGCAGGCGGCCACACCGTCGGGAAGAAAGGTGTCCCGGCCCAGACGGGCCGCATACCGGCGGAGCAGGACGGCGGTTTCCTCCCGAGTGACCGGGCGGTACGGGGAACAGCGGCCGCCGCCGGTGCCGAGAAGGATGCCCAGATCGTAGGCCCAGGCGACGGCGGTGGCGCCGTCGTCTTCCTGCGTGACATCGGAAAAGGGGCCGGCGGCATCGTAAGGGACGGACCCGCCCCAGACCCAAAGAGCACGGATCAACTGAATGCGTGTGACCGGGGACGGCTGGGCCCGGGCGGCAGGGAGCAGCAGCAGCAGGGCGGACAGCAAAACGGCGGCGCGTTTCATGGCAGGGCCTCCTTTTTGAGAAGGATACCATAAATTGGAGGATTATGCCGTCGAACCGGAGAAGGCAGCGCGCCGGGGCCGTGGAAATGCAGCGCGCGGCCCGAATTCAGCGCATCCGGTTGCGGAGGGGCTCTCCGGCGACATAGCGCTTCAGATTATCCAGGAAAAGAGCCCGGATGCGGTCCAGCGTCAGCTGCATGTGGTTGTAGCCCCCGGCAGTGTGGGGCGTGATGAGGACATTGGGCGCGTCCCAGAGCGGATGATCCGGCGGCAGAGGCTCCGGATCGGTGACGTCCAGTCCGGCCCCCAGCAGATGCCCGCATTGAGCAGCACCGCACGCGGCTTCATCCGCATCAGACGGCGGCGGTCGAGCAGACGGACCGTCTCCGGGGCATGGGGCAGGGCCAGGGCCACCACATCGGCCTTGGGAAGCAGCATATCCAGCGCATCCAGCGCGTAGACCTGGTCGAATCCCTGCACATCCCGGGCGCTGCGGCACAGGCCCAAAATCCGGGACGCGCCCAGCGCCCGGGCCAGAAGGGCAAAATGGCGGCCGATGTCGCCGGCGCCGCCGATCAAGACCGTCTTGCCGTGAAGCGTGGATACGGGCCCCCGGTCGGCCCAGATGTGGGAACTCTGCTGGTCCCGGTAGGCGGGAAGATGCTTATAGAGGGCCAGCAGTATGGCCAGCATATGCTCGGATACAGCGGGACCGTAGGCCCCAGCGGCGGAGGTAAGCATGGCGCCCTCCGGCAGCACGCCGGGGGCCAGGTAGGAGTCCACCCCCGCATTCCAGCTCTGGACCCATTTAAGGTGCGAAAAGCGGCGAAGCCGGTCCGGAGGTACGAAGCCAAACAGGATCGTGGTCTGCTGGAACAATTCCGGAGCAAGGTCCCGGAGACCGCCCC
>USMP01000211.1 GCA_900555795.1 uncultured Eubacteriales bacterium | reverse complement strand
TCCCTTGCGGGCGTGTTCGTGGCCAACGAGGTATTCAACTTTGACCTTGGACTCTTTGGCGTAGCGTTGGCCATTCTGGCGGTGGTGCTGGTGGGCTGGGCCCTGTTCGCCGTGGAGGATATGGGGCGTCTGGGCCGATATCTGGGGGCCTGCTTTGGCGCCGGGCCGCTTATTGACGCCGCCGCGCTGTACCAGCTGCGCACGTATTTGCCCCTGCTGGTGATCCTGGCGCTGGCCTCGACGCCCCTGGGCCGGTGCCTGTGGAGCCGGCTGGGGGAACGGGCAAGGGGTGTGCTCACCCCGGTTCTGGTGCTGGCGTGCCTAGTGCTCTGTACTGCCTCCCTGGTGGATGCCAGCTATAACCCATTTCTGTATTTCCGTTTTTAAGGAGGGCTTGTATGAAACGAACCGCACAATATGTGACAACGGGCCTTTTCTTCCTCTTTCTGCTTGGCTTTGGCCTGATTCACCTGCTGCTGCCGGACCGCAGCTTTTCCCCGGTGGAGAACCGGAACCTGAGCCAGCTGCCCTCTTTCTCCTGGGCGGCGCTGGCGGATGGCAGTTATACCGCCGATCTGGAGACCTATCTGGCGGATCAGTTTCCCGGGCGTGACAGCTGGATGGGCCTTCAGGCCCGCTGGCAGTGGCTTTTGGGCCGCCGGGAGTTTAACGGCGTCTTTCTCTGCGGGGACACCCTGATCTCCCAGGTAACGGACAACAGCCTGGGGGAGCGGAACCTGGGGTATATCGCCAGCCTGGCCCAGCGGACAGATATCCCGGTCTGTCTGGGCCTGATTCCCACGGCGGCGGAGATCTGGAGGGAGAAGCTGCCGGAGGGAGCCTGGTCCTATGACCAGTTGGCCTTTCTGGAGCGTGCCAGGGATCTGGATGTCACCTGGGTAGACATGGCCGCCGCCCTGGGGGCCCATCGGGAGGAACCGATTTACTACCGCACGGATCACCACTGGACCAGCCTTGGGGCGTACTACGGCTACACCGCACTGATGGAGGCCCTGGGGGAGAGGCCCAAGGCTCTGGGGGATGGGGAGACCATGTCGGAGAACTTCAACGGCACCCTCTACTCCACCTCCGGTGTCCATTGGCTGGCGCCGGACACGATCCAGCGCTATGTTACCGGGGAGGGCGTCACCGTGGAGGATGTCTATGCCGGAGCGACCCATGGCCTCTATGTGGACAGCTTCCTGGAGGAGAAGGACCAGTACGCCTTCTTCTTGGGCGGCAACGGGCCGCTGTATATCGTTCGGAATCCCGGCGCCGCCCTGGACCGGAAGCTGCTGGTGGTACGGGACAGCTACAGCGACAGCCTCGCCCCCTTTCTCAGCCAGTCCTTCAGCGAGGTCCATCTGCTGGACCTGCGTTACTACCGCACCTCTGTGGCCCGGTACGCCCAAGAGCAGGGAATTGACCAGATTTTCATCTGCTACAGCGTGGAAAATTTCCTGCGGGACGCCGACGCCGTATTTCTGGGACAGTGAGGTTCCTCCGGTCCGCTGGCGCCTCCGGTCCGCTGGGAAGGATTGGATTGACAGGGCGGAAAAACGCGTGATAGAATGGACGTACCCTGCGCCCCGGGGCGCTCCTGGCCGCGGGGAACACGATAGAAGGCCTGCCCGCCTCTGGGCGGGTGTGGGGCGGAGGCGCGTATGGGGTATTTGGTACTGCGGGAGCCGGTGGTTCTCTATGAGACCATCGAGGCTGTCTATCAGCACGTCAACGGAATATCGCTGGAAAAGCGAAAAAATGATCTGCTGCGGAAGTATGGACAGCGGCTTACCCCGGCGGAGCGGGAGCGAATGGAGGATATCTGCGGTGCTCTTCTGCCCATTGAGGAACTCTGTGAAAGCCTGCCGGAGGACCCCGCGCTGCTCTACTACTTCCAAAAGTGGGAGACGGAGAGCAACTGGCAGAACATCTGTCTGGCCAAGCTGATGGTGTTCAGCTTTCTGGACATCCGGGTAGGCTCCTTTCAGGCATCCCTGGAGCAGACCCTCCACGACGCGCAGGAGCGGCTCTCCCGGCCCTATATCCTCACGGAGATCAACAGCGGCGGCATGAGTTTTCGTTCCCCTGAGCCGGGGGAGACGCCGCCGGACCTGGTCAGTCAGCTGGATCAGCTGGCCATCGGGGAGCAGTACTGCTGGAAGCTGTACAAGATGCTCTGGGACTACCCCCAGGCCATGGCCGAACTGCGGCAGCTGCTGGAGCCGCTGGCGGGACGGGTGGAACAGGTGCTGCGGGACGTAATGCCGTTGGCCCGGGCCGCCTACGACGGGTGGGAGCAGTATTTTGCCCGGCACACCTTTTCCGACCTTCTGGAGCACGTTACCAACCAGACCGTCCAGGAGGATGGGATGGATGTGTACATCAATTTAAACCTGATGGCGCCCGGAGATATTGTTTTTACCTACGATATCCAGGGGGAAACTCCGTTTCGCCAGGTGTACATCGGCGCCCTGCTCAGTCAGAATTTTCAGATGAACCGGCTGCAGGCCACGGAGGAGGAGGTATGCAGCCTGCTGCGGGTGATCAGCGACCGCAGCAAGTTTGAGATTCTGCGCCGCATTTCCCACAACAGCACCTACTGCCAGGAACTGTCCCGGGAGATGAATCTGACCACGGCCACCATCTCACGGCACATGGGCCTGCTGCTGGACGCGGGCTTGGTGCGGGCCCGGCGGAAGGATAACCGGATCTACTACGATCTGGAGCGGGATACACTGACAGGCCTCTGTGAGATGATTACGAAAATTTTGCTGGAACCCTAGTCCGGCCTTCTTCTGCCGGCTTGCGTGGGGAGCGGTAAAGACCGCTTCCCACTCTTTTTTTGCCTAAATTGGAAAAGAATGGCTTGACAGCGGTGGCTGGAGCCAGTATACTTCATGTATATCTTATATCATGTTACGCTTATAAGAAGCATACGGGATGTGACAGGGTATAGGGGCCGAATATGGCCGGCTGGATACCGGCAATTTCACAAAGGAAAGGGAGAAACAACATGAAAAAGCATCTGGGAATTCGGCTGTTGTCGATCGCCCTGGTGACGGTTCTGCTGTGCGGCTACACAGCGCCCCTGGCCTCCGCCAGTTCCGGCGGGGACAGCGTGGACCTGCGCTTTACGCCGCTGGAGGAGAACGACCAGGAGTCCTCCGTAATGGCGGAGGCGGTGGCGGAAGAAATCGAGGAGACACCGGATTACGCGGATACGGATATGGTCCGTGTCTCCATTGTACTGGACGGCCAGTCCACCCTGGAGGCGGGGTATCCCGCCCAGGACATTGCGGAGAACCGCTCCGCCATGACCTTCCGGGCGAAGGTGCGCAGCCGCCAGGAGACCGTCATCAGCCATATCTCCCAGGAGGCCCTGGGCGGTAAGGAACTGGATGTGGTCTGGAATATTACGCTGGCGGCCAACATCATTTCCGCCAATGTCCCCTTTGGGGCCCTGGAGGATATCTCCGCGGTGGACGGCGTGAGCAGCGTGGTCCTGGAGCGGCGCTACGAGCCCTGCGTGGTGGACCGGGAGGAGGCGGACG
>USMP01000210.1 GCA_900555795.1 uncultured Eubacteriales bacterium | reverse complement strand
CTGATATCCAGCGGCGGCGGGCTCCTTCTATCTCATATATCTCATTGGCCGGCGGCGTCCACCGTCTCCTGCCGCTTCCCCTCCAGCAGTTCCGGATTCCGCAGATACCGCTGGAGCGTCTTGTTGAACAGGGCATAGTCGTGTCCGGTGCAGATGCGCTCGTCCATGACCACACTGATGGGGGTCAGCTTCTTGTCCAAATCCCCGGTCATATAGTTGGGGATGGCCTTGCCCACGCTGAGGAACACACTGGTGGTGCCAAACTCGTAGACGTGGTGGTAGATGTGGGTAGTGTTGATCGATGCCAGATTTGTGATAAACATGCTGGTATGAAAGGGGCTGAGATCGATCACCGCCCGGGGCAGCAGGCCCAGCCGGTCCAGCCCCCGCACCAGGGCCATCACCAGATAGGGCAGCACCGGCAGAGAGAACATAAAGGCGGCGAACTTGTCGGTATTGTTGCTGTGCCGCGGCTCGCTGTTTTTCTCAATGGTGTCGTTAATTTTCTGGTTGATGGAGAAGATGTCGTCCTCCGGCGTCATGAAAATCTTCACCGTGGTCTCATCCGGCGTGCCGTCGGACCGCTTTTTCAGCATCACAAAGCTGACACAGAAGTGATTGCGCTGGTAAATCTTGCTGTTAATGACAAAGCGGTTGATATAGGGGTGCTGCAGCGCCGCCAGGTAGTAGGCGGCAATAACCACCGCCATCCGGGTCATCCGTACCCCCTGCTCCCGGCGCACATTGCGGATGTAATCCTTGATGATCTCCTCATCCACAAATTCTGTCACATAATTCTGCGCGTCCACGCGCTTTGGCATAATGTGGGGAATCGCCTGTTCAATGGCGGTCAGCCCCCGTACCCTGCGGCCATCTGCTCTCATAGCCGGCCCTCCTCATTCACACAGTCTTTTCCCGCGGCCTAAATCGGCCCCAGGTATGAAATCCCGCGGCCACAGCCGCGGGAACAAACCGCTCTACGGTCCAGGAATAGATTTATTATAGAGGAACCCTCCCCCCTTTTCAACTATTTTCTCTCCCTTTTCCATTTTCATCACCCGTCTCATTTTCGCAACAAACAAACTTTTCCATATGCTAAAAATTATTTTGGAAGGCAAATATTTTTTGTTTTCCCTGTTGATTATTCCGGGAAACTGTACTATACTGAAGGCGATGAGCAAACCCACTTTGTGAAATCATGAGGAGGAAAAGCGATGAAATACGACCGCGTATACAACTTTTCGGCCGGTCCGGCCACCATGCCGGAGCCTGTCCTGGAGGAGATCCGGGACGAGATGATGAACTACCGGGGATCCGGTATGTGCGTCATGGAGATGAGCCACCGCTCCAAGGTCTACCAGCAGATCATTGACGAGGCGGAGCAGGATCTCAGAGAGTTGATGGGCATCCCCGACAACTACAAGGTCCTGTTCATTCAGGGCGGCGCCACGCTGCAGTTCGCCATGATCCCCATGAATCTGATGAAAAACGGTGTGGCCTGCTATGTGGAGACCGGCGCCTGGTCCAAGAAAGCCATTGCCGAGGCGAAGAAGTACGGCGACGTGCACGTGGTGGCCAGCAGCAAGGACCGCAACTACGCCTACATTCCGGACTGTGACGATCTGGACATTCCGGAGAACGCGGACTACGTGTACATCTGCGAAAATGAGACGATCCACGGGGTGACCTGGCCCAAGCTGCCCAATACCAAGGGCCATGTGCTGGTCAGCGACCAGAGCAGCATGTTCCTCTCCCAGCCCTGCAACGTATCCGACTACGGCCTGATCTATGCCGGCGTGCAGAAGAACGTGGGCCCCGCCGGCATGGTGGTGGTCATCATCCGGGAGGACCTGCTGCGGGACGACCTGGACCCCCGCGTCCCCATCTACATGGACTACAAAACCCACGCTGACAACGGCTCCATGTACAACACCCCCAACTGCTGGGCCATCTACTGCTGCGGCAAGGTGTTCAAGTACCTAAAGAGCATCGGCGGGCTGGAGGCCATGCACAAGATCAATCTGGAGAAGGCCAAGGTCATGTACGACTTTTTGGATTCCTCCAAAATGTTCACCGGCACCGTGGACAAGGCGTTCCGCAGCCTGATGAACATCCCCTTTGTCACCGAAAGCGCCGAGTTGGACGCCAAGGTGGTGGCCGCCACCAAGGCCGCGGGCTACGACAACCTGAAGGGCCACAAGAGCGTGGGCGGCCTGCGGGCCAGCATCTACAACGCCATGCCCCGGGAGGGCGTTGAGGCCCTGGTGGAGTTCCTGAAGAAATTCGAGGCGGAGAACGCCTGACCTATTTCATCAATAAGGAGGACGACGCAGCATGAAGATTCTGGTGACTGACGGGATGGACAAGACCGCCCTGGCCCAGCTGAAGGCCAACGGCCACGAGGTAACGGAGCAGTTCTTCCCCAGCGAGGAACTAGGCGGGGCCCTGCGGGGATTTGACGCGGTGGTGGTCCGCAGCGCCACCAAGATTCGCTCCAACCATATCGACGAGGCCAGAGGCGGCCAGCTGAAGCTGATCATCCGCGGGGGCGTGGGCGTGGACAATATCGACGTGAAGTACGCCGAGGACGCGGGCATCACCGTGAAGAACACCCCCCGGGCCTCCTCCAACTCCGTGGCGGAGTTGGCCATGGGCCATATGTTCTCCTGCGCCCGCTTTATCTCCCACGCGGGCCACACCATGCGGGAGGATAAGTGGGAGAAGAAGGCCTACGGCAAGGGCATGGAACTGGGCGGAAAAACCCTAGGTATTATCGGCTTTGGCCGCATTGGCCAGGCCCTGGGCCGCATGGCCAAGGGGATCGGCATGGAAGTCATCGCCCAGGACATCTTCCACGTACCCGGCATTGAGGAGCAGATGGGCATCCGCTATGTGGAACTGGACGAGTTGCTGGCCAGGGCCGACTTCATCTCCCTGCACACCCCCTCCCTGGGCGGCGTAAAGCTGATCCGCCGGGAGAACATCGACAAGATGAAGGACGGCGTGGTATTCATCAACACCAGCCGGGGCGACAATGTGGACGAGGCGGACCTGCTGGAGGCTCTGAACAGCGGCAAGATCCGTGCCGCCGGCCTGGATGTGTACGCCGACGAGCCCGCCACCAACAAGGCTCTCTACAGCCACCCCAGCGTCTCCTGCACCCCCCACATCGGCGCCGCCACCCAGGAGGCCCAGAAGCGCATCGGCGCGGAGATTGTGGACATTATTGAAAACTTCGGCAAATAACCTCCGGACAGGCGGGCCCCCGGAAGCGAAACCAGCTTCCGGGGGCCTTTTCCTTGTCTGATGGGGTTTTTTCCCCCATCCGCTTGACTTTTTTGCCATAAACCGTATAATCAAACGTGCGGGCTTTTCCCGAATATACGATATGCGGCCCCTCCGCAGCGCGGAGGCGCCTTAGGACGAAAAGGAGGAATCTCTCTATGACCTATACCATGAAGGTGGCGGGGCTGGAGCGGCAGCTGC
The DNA here is from genome assembly GCA_900555795.1 of uncultured Eubacteriales bacterium. Lineage (GTDB taxonomy): Bacteria > Bacillota > Clostridia > Oscillospirales > Oscillospiraceae > Pelethomonas. The sequence continues at coordinate 91 of USMP01000210.1, read as the reverse complement.
CCCTGTGCAAGGTGGCGGACAACTTTTATATCGGCGCATTTATCATTTTCGGCGACGCGGAACTTACGGTGGCCTGTGCCCGGGAACTCTT
>USMP01000209.1 GCA_900555795.1 uncultured Eubacteriales bacterium | reverse complement strand
CCTCCGAGGCGCGGAACGACTCGATGACGTTCAGGCACTTGAGCGCTTCGCTCTTACGCTGCTGCGACGTTTCGGTCGAAGCCTTGTGGCGCAGTGCATAGGACATCGTGTCGAGGTCGACCTGCTTGAGCAGCGTATAGACCGCCTCGGCGCCCATCTGTGCGACGAACTTGTTGGGGTCGCTGTCGTCGAGCGCCTGGTTGCCCTTGGGCAGGGCGGCCAGCACGTCGAGGTACTCCTTCTCCGAAAGCGTTGCCAGACGTTCGATACCCTGCTCGGCAGCGGCACCGGCGTTGATCACGACGTAACGCTCGTAGTAGATGATCGCCTCCAGTTTCTTCGACGGGATACCCAGTAGGTAGCCGATTTTCGACGGCAGCGAACGGAAATACCAGATATGAACCACCGGTACGACCAGCGAAATGTGGCCCATGCGTTCGCGGCGCACCTTCTTCTCGGTTACCTCCACACCGCAGCGGTCGCAGACGATTCCCTTGTAGCGGATGCGCTTGTACTTGCCGCAATGGCATTCGTAGTCCTTGACAGGGCCGAAGATACGCTCGCAGAACAGACCGTCGCGCTCGGGCTTGTAGGTACGGTAGTTAATGGTTTCGGGCTTGAGCACCTCGCCGCTCGACTGGGCCAGAATCTCCTCGGGGGAGGCCAGGCCGATCGAAATCCGGCTGTAACCATTATTCGGTTTATTGTCTTTGGTAATTGACATATTTGTTCTCGTTTTTCTTTTCCTCTAAAATACACCTTACTCGAGTTTCACCGACAGAGCCAGACCGCGAAGCTCGTGCAGCAGCACGTTCATCGCCTCGGGAATACCCGGTTTGGGCAGATTCTCGCCCTTGACGATGGCCTCGTACGCCTTGGCGCGGCCCATCACGTCGTCGGACTTGATGGTCAGGATCTCCTGCAGGATGTTGGCGGCGCCGAAGCCTTCGAGCGCCCAAACCTCCATCTCACCGAAACGCTGGCCGCCGAACTGGGCTTTACCGCCCAAGGGCTGCTGCGTAACCAGAGAATACGGTCCGGTGGAACGTGCGTGAATCTTATCGTCAACCAGATGATGCAATTTTAAGAAGTACATCACGCCGACCGTGATGGGGTTGTCAAACTGGCGGCCTGTGCGGCCGTCATAAAGGATTGTTTTGCCATCCTCACGCAGGCCTGCTTCTCGCAGCGCATCGCGGATATCCGCCTCATGCGCGCCGTCGAACACCGGGGTCATAATCTTCCAGCCAAGGGTTTTCGCCGCATAGCCAAGATGCACTTCCAGCACCTGGCCGATATTCATACGGCTGGGCACGCCCAGGGGGTTCAGCACAATGTCCAGGGGAGTGCCGTCGGGCAGGAAGGGCATGTCCTCCTGAGGCAGGATCCGGGAGACAACGCCCTTGTTGCCGTGGCGGCCGGCCATCTTGTCGCCCACGGAAATCTTCCGCTTCTGGGCGATATAGACCCGAACCACCTCGTTGACGCCGGGCCCCAGTTCGTCGCCGGCTTCCCGGGTGAACCGCTTGGCGTCCACCACGATGCCACTCTCGCCATGGGGCACCTTCAGGGAGGTGTCCCGGACCTCCCGGGCCTTCTCGCCGAAAATGGCCCGGAGCAGCCGCTCCTCGGCGGTGAGATCGGTCTCGCCCTTGGGGGTGACCTTGCCCACCAGGATGTCGCCGGCGCGCACCTCGGCGCCCACGCGGATGATGCCCCGTTCATCCAGGTTCTGCAGGGCGTCCTCGCCCACGTTGGGGATATCCCGGGTGATCTCCTCGGGCCCCAGCTTGGTGTCACGGGCGTCGATCTCGTACTCCTCAATATGAATGGAGGTATACACGTCCTCCCGGACCATGCGCTCGTTGAGGAGGACAGCGTCCTCGTAGTTATAGCCCTCCCAGGTCATAAAGCCCACCAGAATGTTCCGGCCCAGGGCGATCTCACCCTGATCGGTGGCAGGGCCGTCGGCCAGGACCGTGGGGTCCTCCCACTCGCCCTTCTCATTCTGTCTGAGACCGTGGACCCGCTCTCCCACGGACACGATGGGCCGCTGATTGATGCACGTGGTGTGGTTGGAGCGGAGGAATTTGACCAGCTTGTACTCCTTGGTCTCCCCGCTGTCGTACTTCACGGAGACGGCGGTGGCATCCACCTTGACCACCTCGCCGTCGCCCTCGGCCAGAACCACGATCTCGGAGTCCAGGCAGATCTTGTGCTCCATGCCGGTACCGATAATGGGGGCCTCCGGCTTCAGCAGAGGCACGGCCTGGCGCTGCATGTTGGCGCCCATCAGGGCGCGGTTGGCGTCGTCGTTGGGCAGGAAGGGGATCATGGCGGTGGCGATGGACACCATCATCCGGGGGCTGATGTCCACAAAGTCCACCTTCTCCTTCTCCACGCCGATGATCTCATCCCGGTGGCGGCAGGTGATCCGCTCATTCAGGAAATGTCCCTCCGCGTCGGTGGGCTCGGCGGCCTGGGCCACGATATACTGGTCCTCCACGTCGGCGGTCATATAGACCACCTCGTCGGTGACGCGGCAGGTCTTGTGATCCACCTTGCGGAAGGGCGCCTCAATAAAGCCGTACTCGTTGATCCGGGCGTAGGTGGACAGGTAGTTGATCAGGCCGATGTTGGGACCTTCCGGCGTCTCGATGGGGCACATGCGGCCGTAGTGGCTGTAGTGGACGTCCCGGACGTCCATGCTGGCCCGCTCCCGGCTCAAGCCGCCGGGGCCCAGGGCGCTGAGGCGCCGCTTGTGGGTCAGCTCGGCCAGGGGGTTGGTCTGGTCCATAAACTGACTGAGGGGGCTGGAGCCGAAGAACTCCTTGATCGCGGCGGTAACAGGCCGGATGTTGATGAGGCTCTGGGGGGTGACGATGTCCAGATCCTGAATGGTCATGCGCTCCCGGATGACCCGCTCCATCCGGGAAAAGCCGATACGGAACTGGTTCTGCAGCAGTTCGCCCACGCACCGCAGGCGGCGGTTGCCCAGGTGGTCGATATCGTCCTTGGCAGTGAGGCCGCAGCCCAGCGCATTCATATAATTAATGGAGGCCAGGATATCGTCCACAATGATGTGCTTGGGCACCAGGTCGTCGGCGTGGCTGCGGATGGCGTCCTTCAGTTCCTCTCCCTGGTACTGCTCCAGCAGTTCCTGGAGCACGGAGAAGCGGACCCGCTCCTTGATGCCGCACTCGGCCACAGGGTCAAACTCCACATAGCGGCTGAGGTCGCACATGTGGTTGGAGAATATCTTCAGGGGCTTGCCGTCCACATCCACCAGGATCTGCACCCGGATCTGCTCCCGGCTATATTCGCATAGGGTGTTTACCAGGGAGTATACCCCCATCCGCCGCATCAGGTACATTTCCTCTGTGGCGAGTTGAATGGCTTGCTGAGCCCGCTGCTGCCCCTCCGGGGTGTTCCCGTAGGAGCTGGTAGCCTGCCGCACAGCTTCCACATTGGAGGTATCCAAAAACTCCCGGGACAGGGTTACATATAGGATGCCGCTATCCTGGCTCACATCCACCAGTTTGGTGCCTTCTGGGAAGGTGGCGCTCACGTTCCCGGAAA